>JBGQLF010000184.1:0-10804 GCA_041499985.1 Gemmataceae bacterium | reverse complement strand
TATCCCTGGCTTCGCACCCCACCGTTGCCAGTGACGCACGCAGGGATCGGGAACCGGCATGGACACTTGCCGGGGTCTCACGACCACTCACCTGGAGCGGCCTCGTGTCGCACGCAGAAAATGTACTATATCGCGAACCGACAAGGAATCGTAGCGCTTTTTCCGAGAACGCATCACGATGCTTTGCGCTTTCGAGTGCAACAGGGCCCGTGGCGATTGGTGAGACGACTGGCGCACCTTCCCGCAGCTATGTCTCTCAGGTGCCGATCCGTTCGGTCTACCTGTCCTCGGTTGACGATCCCCATGGTCACTGGCGCGCTACTGCTTCAGCCTGCATGCAATTACCGCTTGGTAAAGATTTGGCAAAAAAACACTGCCCGTACCAGCCCAGCGCGGCTACAATGTAAACAGGTGCAGGCAAAACCGCAACTGCCTGTGAAATCATGAGTTGCAATGCGAATCAGGGGTCACTCCGACATCACGGGGCGGCACAGGATTCAGGTGCAGGAGCTGGTTCTTCACCTTTTCACTTCTTCAGGCGATTTGTCACCCTGGCGTCCTCGCAGGGCAGATGTCAGGCTTTGCTCCACAGCAATCGGGAACCAGTGGCCAGGGTCGATCAGCTCGCGGAACCGATAGCTGACTCCGATCCGCTTTGGGGCTGTCGCCCGGCGGCGCAGCACCCTGCGTACGCACTTCCTGGCCGCTGCTTCGTCCCGGGCCGCGTACTGGATGCGCCGGCCCCTGGTGCCGATACGGCCATAGGTCACCTCGACCAGCCAGGCGCCGAACAGATCGGTGCCGGCTTCCACCTGGTAAGAACGGAACCGCCCTTGCACCGGGTCGCGGGCTTCGAGCCAGGTGCTGAAGGCATCCATCATTGGGCTGTCTCCCTGTTGGCAGCGGTCCTGCGTCCACGGTAAAGAAAACGACCGTTTTCTTTACCGGTAAGCGCTGTCGGCGCGGACGCGTATTTCTCTTGCTTTTCTCTGTAAAGAAAGCCAGTAAAGAAATCAAGGGAAAGAATGCTTGCCACGCCACGGGTTTCTTTACCTCCGGGCGCCGGCAACGGAGGAATGACCCATGCGCATCGGCTACGCCCGAGTCTCGACCTATGCCCAGAACTTGGATTTGCACAAGGACGCCCTGCAGCGGGCGGGCTGCGAGAAGATCGTGGTGGACAAGGCCGGCGGCACAGTGGCAAAACGCTCCGGCCTTGATTGTGCCCTCGACCTGTTGCGCGCCGGCGACACACTCGTGGTCTGGCGGCTGGACCGCCTGGGGCGCTCGCTCAAGCATCTCATCGAACTGATGGTCGAGATGGAGGAGCAGCAGGTCGGCTTTCACAGCTTGCAGGAGTCCATCGATACCACGTCGCCCGGCGGGAAGTTGGTGTTCCACATCTTCGGCGCGCTCGCCGAGTTCGAGCGCAACCTGATCCGTGAGCGCACCCGAGCCGGACTGGAAGCGGCCCGCGCCAGAGGAAGGAAAGGCGGCCGCCCGAAAAGGCTCAACGCCCAGCAGCGAGCCCTGGCCGTCGATCTGTATCAGCAGCGGAAGCATTCTGTCGAAGAGATTTGCCGTACCCTGGGCATTTCCAAGCCGACGCTCTACGCCTATGTCCGTGGGAAACGATCGTAAGGCTAACCGACCGAGAGGACACTTCGTTCAATCCGCGGCTGTGCCCAGCCGCGCATCCCAAAGGTAAAGCGTGCTCTGCCAGTCGGCCGAGGCGGACCGGAGATCCGGATGGGATCCGCTCTGCGGTTGGCCAAGGTGGCTCCTGTTTTGCCAGTCTGCTGAGGCGGATAAGGCGGCAAGCTGCCGCCCGTCCGGGCTGAAGGCCACCGCGACTAGAGCTGCCCTGCCTGTGGACAGCTCCAACAATTCCTGGCCGGTTCCTGTGTGCCAAAGGCGCACGGTGCCATCGGCCGCCGCGGAGGCCAGCGTCTTACCGTCCGGGCTGAAGGCCACAGCCAGGACAATCCCACGGTGCCCCAACAGTCGAAACTTCTCAGCGTAGGTTGTTGTATCCCAAAGCCGAACCGTGCGGTCCGTGGAACCGCTCGCTAGGAAGCGGCCGTCGGGGCTGAACGCCACGGCACTGACCCCGCCCATGTGGCCGGTGCACGTGCCCAGAGAGCGGCCCGTCTGACGGTCCCATAGTCTGACAGTGCGATCGTGGCTGCCCGTCGCCAGGCGATCGCCCGGGCCGAACGCTACCGCCGGGACAGCAGCTCGATGATCGGACAAGGTATATACCAATCGGCCGGTCCGCACGTCCCACACGCGTACCTCCCCGAAGGACGGCTCGACCACTAGATCCCGATCCACGGCGAAGCAACTCAAGTCTAGCCGATTCGCGGTTAGTCCCAGCTGCTTATGCCGTTCGGCTAGATTCAATAACCGGGTGCGCCTCACTTGGAGTGGCGGCGCAGCTTGCGTACGGGCAGTTTCGACCGGGGCCGGGAGAGAATTAAAGTCCCAACAGTCAATGTTTCCGGCGTCGTCAATCGTCGTTCCCCTGACCCCGCTCAGATCGACGGACACCGCCCTGATGGATCGGTCATTCGCAAGAAGCAACGTGCTTTTCGGTCTGGTTGACAAGGGCGCGGTCGTCACCCATGCAGTATCTGCCCCGGGCACCAGAATGCCTCCGAATCGAGGCAGAAACGTGAATCTAGAGGCTTCGGTTCCCAGAGCGACCGCGACCGGGTCGGCAACGTGCCCCAGCTCCCAGCATCGGATCACACCCTCGACCCCTGCGGTAAACAGCTTCCTCCCTTTCGGATGAAACTGGGCTGTCCACACCCGGCCCTCGTGCCCGTTCAGGACAGCCGAACGCGCCAACGGCTGTACTGTCCAGACCTGGACGGATAGGTCGCAGGCGATGGCCAACAACTGTCCGTCCGGACTGAAAGCAAGATCACGAACCGATTGAAAACCGCCCTCCGAGCCAACCACTCGCGAGTCCGCACCGTCCCGGTCCCTTTCCCAGACCTGAACCAGCCCCGGTCCGTTTGCTGCGGCCAGCCGTCTCTCGCCGGCGGAAACCGCGATGGCGGTCAAGGTCGACCCGGGGATCTCAACGAAATGAGCGTACCAATGCCCGTCGGTTACACGGAGAAAGCGAACCCGGCCGTCTTCCCCGGCGCTTACCAGCGTCTTTTCCCCATCCAGAAAGGCCAGGCCCTTCACTTTCCCGCCGGGGTGCTCGACTACGCGCGGGCCTGCGCCGAAATCTGCGACACTCCAAAGGTGTACCTTGCCATCGTCCCCGCCCGAAGCCAGCGTGCGGCCGTCGGAGCTGAAGGCGACCGTACGCACCTTCCCCTGCTGTCCCGTCAGCGTCGCCAGCAGGTGCCCCTGCACGGACCAGAGGCGCACGTTTCCATCATCGCACGCTGTTGCGATCGTGGTGCCCTCAGGTGAATAGGCCGCCAGGTTGACTTGGTCCGGGTGGGTGAGGGTGACCTGCACTCGCATCGAGTCGGCCGAACACAGGAGCACACGGCCGTCCGCCAAGGACGCCGCGAATGTTTGTCCATTGGGGGCAAAGGTCAGGGCATAGATTCCCGTATGGCCACACTCCAGCCGCCCAGCTATCCCTCGTTCACAGCGCTGTCGCAGGTAGAACCACTCGAACCCCCGCAGGTCCTCCTCTCCGGCCCGGGGGACACATTCGTCGAGGGTTCGCAGAAACTGCACGCGTTCGTTTCGGTCTGCCAGCTGCCATGCCCGCCGGATCGAGTCGGGGTACAGCTGCTGGCGGAGACGGAAACCTTCTGCCCGCAGCCGGCCACGCTCCCCTTCCAGGACCTCGACTAGCGTGTCTCGCTCGCCCAGCGCGGCAGACAGGTTTTCATTGGCCTCGTGCAGCGACATCAAGTGGTAGGCCACACCTATCAAGGTCCCGAGTGCGGCGATGATCACGAGGGTGGCCACAGGGTGGCGACGACTCAAGCGAACCCCGCGCGACACAACGCCCCGAGGCCGGACGATCGTCCGCTGTCCCGCGAGGAACCGCTCCAGGTCCTCAGCTAGCCCGACGGCCGTTGCGTACCGCCGTCCTGGCGACTTCTCCAGGCACTTAAGACACACCGCTTCGAGTTCCCGCGGGACTTCGGGTCTCGCCGCCCGCACCCCGCCAGGCTCCTCGTATCGGACCCGGTGCAACACCTCGACGGCTGGCCCTGGTGGAAAAGGGGGGCGGCCGACAAGCAATTCGTAGAGGATCGCGCCTAGGGCGTACACGTCCGTCCGTTCCGTCAGCGCACGCCGCTCTCCAGCCGCCTGCTCCGGGGCCATGTACAGGGGCGTCCCCAGGAGTTGACCGCTTCCCGTCAGGTCGGCGGAATCTCCAATTAGCCGCGCTAGGCCAAAGTCGGTGACAAGAGTGGATAGTTCCTGACCCTCGGGGAGGAGGATGTTGGCCGGCTTCAGGTCGCAGTGGAGTACACCAGACTTATTGGCGTAGTGGACGGCCCGGGCGACGACTTCGACCAGTCGGGCAGCGACACTCAGGGGCACGGACTCCGACCGCTCCCGGTATCGCTCCAAGTATGCGGTCAGGTTCGTACCAGGTACGTACTCCGAGGCGATGTAGCACACCAAGCCGGCTTCGCCGACCTCGCGGACCTTGACCAGATTGGGGTGGTCGAGAGCGGCCGTGGTCTCCGCCTCGCGGAGGAATCGCCGCCGCAGCTCCGGGCTCAGCAAGGCTTCAATATGGGGAATCTTCAGTGCCAGATCACAGCCTCGCTCTGGATCGTAGGCCAAATAAACGACACCAAACCCACCGATGCCCAGCACACCTTTAATCTTGAAACGGCCAATGGCGTCCGGCAAGCCTCTCGGGGCAGCCGCCGCGATCCCGCTGGGGCCGGCTTTCTCCCGCAAAAGATACCTTTGGGCCCGTTCAATTACCGCCTCGATCAGCCGCTCGCATCCATGAAATCGGGTGACCAACTCCTCGGCACTCACGGACCCGTTGCGACGCAGGCGGTCCATGCACTCAAGCAGGAGCAATTCTCGGAACAGGGGCTCCCGTACTGCTTCCAGCACACTGTCCAGGTACTCCTCGACGCGGGGCTGACCGCCGTCCTCGGCTGCCAGCTCAAAACGCTCGCAGACGCCGTTAATCAGTTGTTTCTGGTCAGGCGGCAGGTCGGTGAAGGGATCGGCAGGCACGCGGTACCTCCTCCGCACTGAACAGGCGGGGACCGGGAGCCCCAAGGGCACGGCAAGGCTTCCTATACTTTAACACCCCTGCGGAGAGCGAAGCCGACAGCGAAAGGGACAGCTGGTGACTTCGTCATTCCGGGAGTCCCCCGAACAGGCTATCGGGACTCTGCAGGAGTGCTGCCAAATCCGGGTGAGAACCGCAGCGGTCTCGGACCGCTGCAAGGTCGCGCTCGATCGTCCGCTCATGGCGTCCGATGTGCCGGGCAATTTCGGCATTCGTCCAGTCTTCGCGCCGTAGCAGGATAACCACCTTCTGCCGTTCGGTCAGCAGTGCGAGCAGAGAAGCAAGCAGGTCGTTTAGATCGACGTCGCAGGGGGCTGCGTCGTCAGGGGCTGGCCAAAGGTTCAGCGCCGGCGTCTCCCCTTCCATGGGAGAGTAGTCAGCCTCACGGTAGGTCTTGTGGATATTGCGGCATTCCTGGGTGTCGTAGCGGACGACACGGCTTATCTTGCGGCGGCTCAGGACCCACAGCATGGCATGCAAGCTCCGTGAGTCGGTCAACCGGTCCGGAAACACGTGTCGCACGTGACGGCTCGCCACAGCGCCCAGAGGACGCTCTGGGCCACGTCTTCGGCGTCGGCGAGGCCTGCGTACCGGTCGCTGAGGTGGTGGCGTGCTTGCCGGACCTGCAACGGGTAGTAGGCAGCGAACAAGCAGTTGAACGCACTCCGGCTGCCGGCCTTCAATCGGCCAATGAGGCAAGTGACCTGGCCCACGGCTGCGGTCCTCCCACCCGTTTCGCATTATCCGATCGGAATGAGCACCGCGATGATACCCGTCGTCACTGCGGGCACGCAAGCAACTGCCAAGAAAAAGTTTCGATACCATGTCGGCCCGCAGGCTGGGACAGGGGATAACACAATGGGGAGTCTTACTTCCGGTGTATCGCGATCGCTAACGCCACGGCGAAGGGGATGGACAGCCGACGGAAAGTACATTCTCCCCAGACAAAGGGACAACGATGCAGCAGCGACGAGGCGGACGTGTGTGCGCATTACTTCATTCTCACGGAAAACCTTCCCGGCACGGGTAGGCCCATGGAAACCTCGGTCAGTCTGTTAGAGCGCCTGCGCACACAACCGGACGATGCCTCGTGGAAGCGGCTGGATGACCTCTACCGGCCCCTGATCCGGTACTGGCTGCACAGCCTCGATCCGACGCTGCGACAGGACGCAGACGACCTGGTCCAGGAAGTCATGACTGTTCTTGTCCGCGACCTGCCCAAGTTTCACCGCGAGCGGATGGGGTCCTTCCGGCGGTGGCTACGCACTGTCACCACCAACAAGCTGAAAGAGTTCTGGCGCTCGCAGCGCAATCGGCCGCAGCCCCTGGGCGAGGCATCGGCAGAATCCGTATTCGCCCAACTGGAGGCCCCCGCCAGCAACATGAGCCAGCAATGGGATCACGACCACGATCAACACGTCATGAAGCGCTTGCTGGAGTTGATCGAGCCGGAATTCCGGCCGACCACCTGGCAAGCGTTCCGGCGTGTGTTTTGGGATGAGGAAAAGCCAGCCCAGGTGGCCGCCGATCTGGGCATGACGGAAAACGCCGTCCTTCTCGCTAAGTCACGTGTGCTCAAGCGTTTACGACAGGAAGCGCAGGGCCTACTAGACTGAGCCGGTTTTTTTCTGACAGAATCGGCCGTCTCGCGCACTTTCTCTAATATCCGTGTTCGACTCGCACAGTTCGCCCCGGCTTACGACTCCGGAGACGCGCTGATGAATGCCAAACTGGCCCACCCGACCTCTGAGGACCTGGTGGCCTTCGGCCTGGGAAAGCTCGACGACGCCGATGCTACGGCCGTGGCCCATCACCTCGAAGCGTGCGAGGCCTGTAGCCGGGCGGTCAAGAACGTGCCCCCAGACAGCTTCGTTGCTCTGGTCCGCGCCGACAAGAACGCTGTCACCCGTCCCCCTCACAACCCCGCGTCAGCGCCCAAAGCGGCGAGCTCACCGCCGAGCCCGCCGGCTGAACTCCTCCCCGGATTGCCGCCAGAGTTGGCCAAGCACCAGCGCTATCGCATCCTCCGCGAGCTGGGCCGCGGCGGCATGGGAGTCGTTTACCAGGCCGAGGACCTCAAGATGGAACGGCTGGTGGCCATCAAGGTCCTCAACAAAAGTCTACTCGACCGCGCCGACGCGGTGGAGCGTTTCCACCGCGAGGGCAAGTCCATGGCCAACTTGGCCCACCAGAACATCGTCCACGCGTATGATACCGAGCAGGTGGGCGACCTGCACCTGCTGGTGATGGAATACGTCGAGGGCGACAACCTGGCACAGGTGCTGGAGCGCAGGGGGTCGCTACCGGTCCTTCCCGCCTGCCACTACATCCACCAGGCGGCCAAGGGACTGCAATACGCATTCGAGCAGGGCATGGTCCACCGCGACATCAAGCCACAGAACCTCATCCTGACTCGTAAGGGCGAGATCAAGATCCTCGACTTCGGCCTGGCTCGTTTGACGAACCCGCGAGCCAAAGGACCGGGCCTGACGCAGGACAGCGCCTTCCTCGGCACCCCCGAGTACATCGCCCCAGAGCAGGCACAGGATGCCCGAGAGGCCGACATCCGGGCCGATATCTACAGCCTGGGCTGCACGCTCTACTGCCTGCTGGCCGGCCGCCCGCCGTTCCAAGAAGACACTGACATAAAGCTGGCCCTCGCCCACATCGAGAAAGCGGCTCCTCCGCTGCATGAACTGTGTCCTGCTGTCCCGAAGGAGTTGTCTGAAATCGTGTCGCAAATGATGGCGAAAGATCCGGTGCAGCGCTACCAAACGCCGGTCGAAGTGATGCGGGCGTTGCTCCTATTCTGCAAGCCGGAGCAGAAGGTCGAACTTCCCACTCCTTCGCCGGCCCAGTCGGGTGTGGCGTCGCCCGGCCGGGGGACAAAGATCGGAACCGACACGAGCCGCGTTCCCTCGCTCCGGAAGGAAACTGCATCCGAGGTTCCCGCCAAGGAAGCCGTGCCGGCTAGGCGGCAACGGCCGCGACCTGTGACGGCGCCTGAGCCTGAGATAGGTGACAATCGTGGGCGATTGCCGGCGTGGGCAATGGCCGTGGGGATAGTGTTCTTAGGCCTGGCGCTGATAGCTGGGGTGGTCATTTTGTTGAGGACGCCTGAAGGCACGCTGGTGCTGGAGATCGACCCGCCTGGTACTGCTGAAGTGATCATCGACGGCGAGGAGGCGAGGGTTCGATTCTCCGGCGACGGAGAGCCCTACATCATTCGGCCAGCTGGCGAACACGACTTGGAGATCAGGAAAGGAGGCTTCAAGGCATTCACCAGGAAGATTACACTTACCAGAGGCGACAAGCAAACAATCCATGTACGGCTGGAGCCTCTTCCGGGCACGCTCGTGCTGGAAATCGACCAGCCCGGTGCTGATGTGGTGGTGGATGAGAAGAAAGTCGCCGTCACTCTACCTGCTGACCCCAAGCCGATAGAAATCCAGGTGCCTCCAGGTCAGCACAAGGTGGAAGTCCGCAAGGGCGGGTTCAAGAGTTACCGTCGTGACGTGACGATCAGCGCGGGCAAGCGTGAGACGGTGAAAGTGCCCCTGGAGCTGGTGGAGGAGCCCAAACGTGCCAACCTGAATTTGGACGACAAAGGCTGGGTACCGCTGTTCAACGGCAAGGATCAGACTGGGTGGCGAGTAGAAGGGCCGGGGAAGTGGGAGGTAGGCGCCGATGGAACCCTTGTCGGCCACGGCCCGAGGGCCGTTCTCGTCACGAACAGGGATGACTTTAAGGAAGTCACGCTACGCACCGAACTATCTGTCTCCGCCGACGCCGAGGTGTATGTCCTCCTGCGTCTGCAACGTGACCCGAACGACGCTTGGCGGGGGTGGTCATCCAGGGTATTCGGTGACAACAATACTGTCCGTGCCGGACACGCTAACCGTGATCTCCTGCGTGAACAGTTTGGAATGGGACTCCATGAGTTCAAGCCAAACGAATCGTTCGCTCTGACCATACAAGCCATCCGCGATCAGATCTGGGTTCGAATCAATGGGATAGAAACAGCGGGAGTTAGGTTGGGAGACCGCCCCCCCGGGCGTATCGGGTTATTCGTTATGAAAGGTACTCTGAGAATCAATAAGATCGAGGTCAAGGAATTGCCGCCAACGAAGTCCGAGGCCACACCGGTCGACGGCGCTGCGGCTGAGAACAAAGCCATCCTGCAGTTCTTCAACGGCAGGGATTTCACCGGTTGGGAGGGAGCCGAAGGCTACTGGCGCGTCGAGAACGGTGCGATCATCGGCGCATTCCCACCAGGCAAACCGTCCCACACCAACCTCTGTAGCAAGGAAAGGTATGGCGACTTCGAGCTGCGACTCAAGATTCGCCTTACTGATGGAACTGGCACCAGCGGCGTAGTGTTCCGCAGCGAAGTCTTCGACAAGAAACTGTTCCGATTGCGAGGTCCCAAAGCTGAGTTTACTGAAGGAGGATGGGGCAATTTATGGGGAATTCAGTCCGGTGGGATGATGAAGGAGGCACCGAAAGACATCGTTTCCAGAGTGTTGAAGAAGGATGACTTCAACGATTTCTTTATCCGATGTGTGGGCAAACACATCACGATCCAGATTAATAGTGCTACCATGGTAGAAGGTGACTTTCCCACAATACCCGACGAAGGCATCATTGGCCTGCACATAGGATTGAAGCCGCCCAAGGAAGTCATTTTCAAGGAAATAGTGTTCAAGGACCTGAGCCGTCCGAGTCGCCAATTGCCGCCAACGAAGCCCGAGGCCGTACCGGGCCGCGGCGCTGGGGCTGACGACAAGGACTTTGTGCCGCTGTTCAACCGCACAGATACCATGGGGTGGAATCACCATAACCCCAAGACGATCGAATGGACCAACGAAAATGGCGTTGTCACGGGTAGAAGTCTCAGCAAGCAAAGGGGAACCGTAGGCTCGCTGGCCACGATTCGAACTGATTACTCTGACTTTCATCTACGCTGCGATGCAATGCTTGGCGAAGGGAATAACTGCCAGCTACGGCTTCGTTGCAATAATGTGCGTCAAATCGGAAGCGTGACCGACTATCTCCTCCAGATTGCATGTGACGAAAAAGGATCGGCTACGTTCAACCTGCACAAAGAGTACTATCGGAACCAAGTGAAAAAATGTCCGGAAGCATCTGACATAACATTAAACCTGAAACGGGGACAATGGTTCAAACTTGAGGTCGTCGCCCTAGGAAAGCGACTTCAGGTGAAGATTAACGACCAGAAGACCGTTGATTATAACGATCCTGAGGGCACTCTTGTACGTGGCTGGATTGAGCTGGTGTGCCGACCCGGGTGCCTTGTTCGTTTTCGCGATATGGAGATCAAGGAAATACTCCCGAAGCAAGCGGGAGCACGACGCTGATTCAAGAAGACCCGGTGAACCCTCGAAGTGACCTTCCGCTCGCCTTAGGAGGCTCCAGACATGCGGCAGTATACTGGGTGGCTATCCTTGGCCGTGCCTACACTAGGCTGTGGAGCTCTCCTTGCAGTGACCGCGTGGGCCTCGGCTCAGACCGGTGCCATTGACCCCTATCGGTATG
>JBGQLF010000183.1:0-10826 GCA_041499985.1 Gemmataceae bacterium | reverse complement strand
CCGCACCACCTCATGGATGTCCTGGAACCGTGGCAATCCGCCAACGTGGCGTGGTGGTTAGAACAAGCAACCGCGGCCTGCCAGGAGATCACGAAGCGCGGCAAACAAGTGCTCTTCGTCGGCGGCACACCGCTGTACTTGAAGGCCCTTTTACACGGCCTGTTCGGCGGTCCGCCGGCTGACCCCCAACTTCGGCAGCGCCTGACGGAGGAGGCTGAGCGCATTGGCCGTCCTGGTCTCCACGAACGGCTGGCGCAGGTGGATCCAGCCACGGCCGCCCGCCTTCACCCCAACGACATCCGCCGCGTCGTTCGCGCCCTGGAGGTCTGGGAGCTTACCGGTCAGCCGATTAGCAGCTGGCAGACCCAATGGGGATCGAGTCGCGGCGATGGGAAAGCCTCGGCTTGCGCTAGCTCGGACCGGCCACGGTGTCTCTGGCTGGACCTACCTCGATCCGAGCTGTATGCCCGGATTGACGCGCGGGTGCAGGCGATGATCAGCGCGGGGTTCGAAGACGAAGTGCATCGCTTACGTCAGATGCCGCGACCACTCAGCCGTGAGGCAGCTCAGGCTCTGGGCTACAAGGAGATGGGGGACTACCTGGACGGACGACGCTCCCTGGCGGAAACCGTGACGTGCATCCAGAGACGCAGCCGGAACTTCGCCAAACGGCAACTGACGTGGTTTCGGCACCTGCCGGAGTGCCAGCCGGCAACAGAACAATTGACAGCGACCCTTTGGGGCTTGACAATACAGACGTGATGGGGCTCAGTGAGGAGCACCTTACGGGTTTTCCTGTCGCAACAGTGTGAGGACATGTCGGCTGCCGCAGCAACGCGCGGGGGGAAGTTCGATGAGGATGGTCACCTTTCAGGTGCTGGAGGGAGTCGATAAGGGGCGCGTCTTTCGCGGTTTACCGGTCCCCGTCACGATTGGCCGCGAAGAGGGCAACCTGTTACGCCTCAACGACGAACGGGTCAGCCGCTTCCATGCCAAGGTTCAGCACGACGACGGCGATCTCATCCTGACCGACCTGGAAAGCACCAACGGCACCCGCGTCAATGGCCATGTCATCCAGATCCGGCGGCTGCGCTACGGTGATCGCATCAGCATAGGTCGTTCCGTTTTGCTGTTCGGCTCCAACGAGGAAATTGACGCCCGCCGGTTGTCCCTTCAGGCCAGCGCCAAACCCCTCCTGGGGGGCACGCTCGGCGGGGCTGCCGCGGAGAAAGGGCCCCCAACGGTCCATGCGCAGAGCCTGGCCTCCCAGCTCGATGACGAGATCGATTTTGATCTGAATCTCCAGGGCGAAGTGACCGTCCACGAAGGGGCGCTGTACATCAACAATCAGCCGCTGCCCCCGCTACCGCAAAAACTCTCTCCGGCCCAGGCCGCTCGGTTGGCCGAGATCCACGACTTCCTGCACCATCACCTGGCGCGGGCGACGGAGAATATTCGGGCCAATGAAGAGGGCACCCAGGTCACCCTGACCTTTGCCGACTGGCAACGGGTGCTGGCGGTGCAGATGTTGCTGGCCCGTTACCTTCGGGCCATCGCCGACCCCGAGGCCCTGGAGCCGTAGGGGCGCCGGCGCTGGCACGAGCGGGCGAAAGCACGCAAACGCGAACGTACGAAAGCGCGGAAGAGAATGAAGAAGAGGTGACCTCTCTTTCTTCTGTCTTTTTCGCGCTTTCGTACGTTCGCGTTTGCGTGCTCGCTTTACTCACGCCTTACCGCGGCGGCAGGCCCGTGTTGTTACCGGAGCCCCTGCTTCCGCCCGCGCCTCCACCGAAGGCTCCGCCAAGGGATCCGCCGGTGCCTCCCGTCCCGCTGAAGCCCAACAGGCCGTTGTCGTTACCCGTACCGGAGCCCGTGGCTCCGCCCTGGGGTGGCACTCCGTTGTTCACGAGACCGCCGCCATTGATTCCGTCCAGCAGGCCGTTATTGTTATTATTGTTCGTGCTGCTGCCAGACTGGAGGACCAGGTTGATCCCGCCTGTGGCGTTGAAATTGGGCGTTGCAAAGACATCCGCGGCATTCGCGTAGGTGATGGTCACAGCGCCCGCGATACTGAAGCCCGTGACGGTCACGAGATCGACGCCGATACCCGGCAGGTTCATCGCGATGTCGGTGAGTTGGGCCTGAGGGACGTCCTGGAAGGTGAAGGCCGCCCCGCCGATTGTCGTCCCCCCGATACCTGCGATGCGGATCTGCCCTGCAACGGGTGAAGGGGAAATCGTAAACTGATTGTTCCCGCCATCTCCCGTGAGCGTGAGCAGCCCGGTGGCTGCGGTAAAGCTCTCGGTCACGTTGCCCGTGAGGAGCGTGCGCTCCTCCAGGGCCTCCACGGTCAAGGTGCGTCGCAGGGGACTGATTCGGCTGGTTCGATTCTTGTGCATCATAGCGATGCCTCCACAAAGAAGAGAGAGGACAGGCGAACCCAACGCTGGGTCCGCACGATGCTACAGGTAAGCTCTTCTCTGAGCAGGCTGTTGCACTCTCCTCAAGCCCTTTTCATTCCCGAACGAGTACTCCGACAGCGCTCGCTCCGCATCCCAGCCTCCTGGCGCCTGGCATTGCCCTGGTCGGGGCCAACCTTCTCAGCTGCTGGTCGGTACGTACTCCAGCAGCCGGGCCAGAAAGCTGCGCTCAACTTGCTACACTTCTGTATTGTTGCCGGAGAATACTGCATCTGTGGCAGTTGTCAATAGTTGCAAATGGAATTCTGGAAATTAAAGGAAAAATGGGAAAGAGGGGGCATGCATCCATACCGAGAAAAAGAAATGGCGGCTTTTCTGGTCTTGGGTGGAAGCCATCGCGGAGCAAAGCGCTGTTTTCCTTGGGAAAACCGCAGTCAAACCGCGCGGCTGTCCAGACCAAACGCCCAGGATTCCCGTGTCTTGCACTCAAAAGCGGATGGGCCGAAATGGAGACAGAAAAGGAACCTTCCTCTTTTTTGATGTACATCAAAAAAGGATGAAGGTTCCTTCTCTTTTCCAGAGGGGGACGGCCTCCACCGAGGGTGGCCTTTCCCTCGCTCGCGCTGCGGGCTCGTTGAGGCTCTGTCTGCTCGTCCCTAACCTCACCGCCGCGGCAGGCCACCATTGTTGGTGGAGCCCGTGGTTCCGGAGGCGCCTCCGCCGACGGCTCCACCGAGGGCTCCGCCGGTGCCTCCGCTGGCGGGTCCCGCCTGGTTTCCAACCAAGAGACCAGTGGTATTGCCCGAGCCGTTGGTGCCACTCGTGACCGAGGTTCCGGTGTTCACGAGGACCTGGGTGATAGCGGCGGCGCTGAAGTTGGACGTGGCGAACACGTCCTGTGGATTCCCGTAGGTGATGGTCACCTGGCCCGGGATGCTGAAGCCCGTGAGGGTCACATTATCGAGACCCCCTGCCAAGACCATCGTGATGGCCTTGACTTGGGCGAGCGTGAAGTCGGCGGTAGTCGCTCCGTTGATGGTTGTTGCGGTACCCGTAATGCGGAGGGCCCCCGTATTGTCGGATGCAGGGGCAAGCGCAAACTGATTGTTCCCCGAGTCTCCGGTGATCGTGAGTAGCCCGGTGGTGGCGTTCAGGCTGGCAAGGACGTTGCCCGTTAGGAGGGTACGTTCCTCCAGGGCCTCCACAGTCAAAGTGCGTCGCAGGGGACTGATTCGGTTGCTTCGATTCTTGTGCATCATGGCGGTGTCTCCGCAAGAGAAAGGGTCAGCGGACCCACTCCGGGTCCGTAAAATGATACAATTAGAGTCTTCTTTGAGTAGCCTGGCGCGCTCTTCTCAACGCAACGCTCTTGGCGCGCTCATTCCCCGTCACGCCCGGTGTTGCCCGGGACGGTACCGTACCGTTCTTTCGCCAATGCTGGTCGCTACGTACTCCAGCAGCCTGGCCACAAAGGTGGGGTCGATAGGAGACTTCTCTGTTAGATTTTCCGAGAATACAGCATGTGAGGCTCATGTCAATACTTTTGGATGAAAATTCTTAAAGAATTATGAGAAAGCCTTCCGCGCTGGCTTGGTCCTGCGTCAAGTGGTTCGCAGGAGGGAATCGGAAAGACTTGACCAACCGACCCCGGAACGCCGTCAGAATCGGCAGAATCGGTTGACCCGCCGGGATTCGTGAGGCATCTTTCCCTCTGGAAGGCGTTTGCGGCCTCCTCAGCCGCACCTATCTACCGCGCTGGGGAGTTGCTTCCCGTCTGCTCATTCCCTTCCCCGAGCGTCGCCCGCTCCCCTCATCGGGCTCGATCCCACATCGTCTCCACGCTGCGCGGAACCAGGCAGTCCGCGCCAGCCGGCAGTTCTTTGAGAGGAGAGGTCTGCCATGTCGCACTTGCAGTCCCACTCGGTCCGTCGTCGCGGCGCCGTCACGCCGCTGCTGGCCTTCCTGTTAACCACGGTCGTGGGCATGCTGGCCCTGTCCATCGATTTGGGCTACATCGCCTTGGTGCGCGCGGAGCTGCAAAACGCAGCCGATGCGGCAGCTTTGGCCGGTGCCTCGCAACTGTTGGACCAGAGCCTTTTACGAGGCGGAAGTGAAACGCCTGCCACGGACAAAGCTCGCAACCAAGCGTATACCTTTGCCTACGGGAACACGGCTGCCGGCGCGGCCCTGGCTCCCGATCTCAATAGCAGCAATACAGCGACGGGGGACATCGTCTGTGGCTACTTTGCCAACCCGGGTGATCGCTCCGAGCCGATGAGCCTGACCCCGCCCACGGGCGCCCTCTATAATGCCGTGCAAGTGCGCGTCGCGCGCGACAGCGCTCATGCCAGTGTCGGCAATGATTCGCTGCGCCTGTTCTTCGCCCGAGCGTTGGGCGTGGTCCAGCAGGATGTCCACGCCACGGCTAGTGCCTGCGTTCAGGGAGGAGTCCTCGGCTTCCAGGCGCAAACACCGGGACGAGACTTCTGCTCGTTGTTGCCGTACGCCCTGAAATATAGTGACTGGATCGACCAAGTGGTTCTTAGCAACGGTCCGGATGGCTGGGCGCGCACGCTTCCCAGCGCGATGGCGTCTCCTCCAAACAATGTCACGGCAGAACCCGACGGGATCTATGAGGTCAAACTGTTCCCCGTGGCCAACATTAACACCGGCGACGGTGGCGTGCCGCTGTACAACTTCGGGCAAGTGGACATCGGCTCGCCCAACAACAGTACTGCGGATGTCAAGCGGCAGTTTCTCACCGGCGTCGGTGTGAGTGACCTGGCCTGGTACTCCGCTGCCAACGGTTATGCGAGCGGCTTCCAGATGAGCCCGGACGCCAGTTCTCCCACGGGCTACTCGATGATCTTGCAAGGAGAGACCGGCATCAGTGCTGGAATGGAAGCCGATTTACGCTCGATCATCGGTCAACCACGCATTCTCCCGCTGTATGCCACGGTCAGCCCCACCGGCACCACGGCGCAGTTCACCATTGTGAAGTTTGTCGGCGTGACCATCCTTGAAGTGAACCTGTCGGGTTCGACGACAGCCAAGCACATTACCATTCAACCCTGTTTCAGCATCGAACCCAACACGATTGCGGGCGGCACGTCCGACGTCAGCCAGTTCGTCGTCCGGCCGGTCGCCTTGGTACGCTGAGATAGGGTGACAAGGTGACAAGGTGACAAGGTGACAAGGTGACAAGGTGACAAGGTGGAATCTTGCTCCCCCTCACCTTGTCACCTTGTCACCTTGTCACCTTGTCAGCCTGTACGGGGTTCAGCTCCTAGCCAAGATCTTGGCCGGAACCTCGAAGCCGCGGCGGTACTCGCGGGTTAGCATCGCGTCGGCTTGTTTGTCGTTGACGAAACTTTCCGTGCCGGGGTCGATCTTCAGCTTTCGGCCCACGCGCAACGGGGTCTTGTCGAGCTCGACCTTGTTGTCCTTCATGTGCTGCTCCATGCGGGCCAGTGTCTCGGCCGCCTCGGCGTTGTCGCCAAAGACGTTGTTCTTGCCGGGCGTCTGGACCTCCCCCAGGCGATAGCTGATGTTGCCCAGGTGGCACAGGGCGCTGGAGAGGTGGCCCTCCAAGATATCGGCGTGCAGGTCCGACTCCTTGCGACTGCGAACCGCCTTGAGGAAGTTCTCAAAGTGGTCGCCACCAGCGCTAAACTTGGCCAACTGCTTGCCGTCGTTGTCGAAGACGATGCCGCTGGAATAGTTCGGGCAGACCACAATGCCATTCTCACAGTGGAAGATATTGCCGACGCTGGCGTGGCGAAATGCGTCGGTCTTCAGACCACGCACTTCGAAGATCAGCTGGGCATCGCCGTAGTCGAAGACGCAGATCTGCGTGTTGGCCGTCTCGCCGTCGTCGATGTAGCCGAGCCGTCCGCCGACACTGAGAACCGACAAGGGCAGCTGGTTCTTTTGCAAACCCCAGCGGGCCTTGTCCATCTCGTGAATGCCCTGGTTGCCCAAGTCACCATTGCCGGTGTCCCAGACCCAGTGCCAATTATAGTGCAGGCGCCGGCGCATGAGCGGATTCTTTGGGGCGGGTCCGCACCACAGGTCGTAATCGCAGGTCTTGGGGGGATCTTGCGGGCCATCCACCTTGCCGATGCTGGGCCGCGATTTGTAGCACAGACCGCGGGAGACTTTTAGCTTGCCGAGTTTGCCGGAGTGCACGTAGGCAATGGCCTCGCGCATGCCGGCGTTGCTGCGGCTTTGCGTACCGGTCTGGCAGATGCGCTTGTAGGCGCGGGCCGCCTCGACCAGGCGTCGGCCCTCGCTGACGTTGTGGCTGACCGGCTTCTCAACGTAGACGTCCTTGCCGGCCTGCATCGCCCAGAGGGCGGCCAGGGCGTGCCAGTGGTTGGGCGTGGCAATGGAGACGGCATCGATCGATTTGTCGTCCATCACCTTGCGCAGGTCCTTGACGTACTTGGGCGCCTTGCCTTGATTCTTCTCCGCGGCCGTCATCGATCGACCGATGACCCCCTCATCGACATCACAGATGACGGCCACTTCACAGTTCAACTTGGCGTGATTGCTCGAGTAATGGCGGACGTGGCCGAACCCCTGGCCATTCACGCCAATGCAGGCGATGCGAATGCGGTCATTGGCGTCGCCCGTCTTGGCGATCGTGACCTTGGGCTCCTCGGCGGCTTGGAGCCTGTTGTCCAGAAGACCGGCACCGGCCAGCAGGGCCGCGATGGCCGAATCTTCCAGGAACTCACGGCGGTTAAGGAAACTCATGAACCGACCCTCCTGTTGCAACCCGTTTCAACCCGGCCCCGGCCCGAAGACCGAGGGAAATAAGGACGCCTGTTGGGACAAGGCGCTCTCGACTCTGGCGGCCGAGCTTACTCCTGCGCGAGAGCGATTTCAACGATATTCTTCGCCGGGACGGCCTTCCGTTGTAAAAGGTTTCCGTGCGAATTCCTCTTGCGTTGCTTGCCAACCCGAGTACACTGCATTCCTCGTTTTTCCCCCGCTGCGCGTCCGTCGTGACGTTCCCCCATTTCTTGTCGAGATGCACGCAGGTGCATGCCGCTTGGGCTGTTTGCACGGATGCTCCCCTGCGCTTGGTGGGAGCCCGTCCGCTGGAGATCGCTCGCCATCACCTCCGATGAGGATGCCGTCCGGTGGCTAGCCAGACGCCGTACAGAGCCAGGAAGCTGTAGGGCGGAACCCGCTTCCACGAAAGGACCGCCGCGATGAGCCGTCCCCGCCACCCGCGCAACGCCTCTGCATTGGGAAGGGCCCAACGTGCCGAAGTCCTGCGCCGCTTGAAGGAGTGCCGGCGGATCTGCGACCGCGTCTCGGCAGAGCAGCCGGCCCAATCAGCGACGGGCCCCGCTCCCCCGATAACGCCGCTCTTTGACCGCGAGATACAGCAAGCGTGTGCCGAGATCCTGAAGAGCCTTTTCAAAGTGGCGATCCAACGCCTGGAACAGGAGTCCCAGTGAGGCCGCAGGCAAGGTTTTCTTTGCGGAGTTGCCCACACAACTGCACGTCCGGCTCGCCCAAGATGCGAGCGAGACGAGCGCTCACCTGGTCGGGCATCGGCTCGTGTAGGGCCAAATGGCGTGTTGTATGACGTAGCCACAAGCGTCCCGCTTGTGAGCTGCTCCAGCCCACAAGCGGGACGCTTGTGGCTACGCTTCGGCAACAGGTCCCTTGATCTTGCACTAGCGTGAGCGCCGTCCAGGGCGGCTTCCGTCCGTTGGGGGAACGTGGATGTCCCCGATGGACTCCAGCACGCGCCGGACGACTTCGGAGCGAAGGGAATAAAGCGTATACCGGCCCAGACGGCGGCAGCTGACCAGACCCGTCGCGCGGAGCAGCGTGAGGTGCCGGCTGGTGGCGGGCTGAGATTGTTGGATCGCCGCGCGCAGATCGGAGACAGAGAGTTCCTCTTCCTCGGCCAGCAGGAGCAGGATGCGCAGGCGCGACCCATCCGCCAGCATCTGGAAGACCTGGGCGGCCTGCGCCACGGAGAGCCGGGCGCGCGGCGTCTTCTGCTTCATAGCACGGGTCTCTCAATGGAGAGAAGCTGGTGCGCAGGGGAAGTGACCTATTATGTCCTGGCGAAGCACAAGAATCAACTGGTGAAATGAAAGATCTCAGCGACTGCCGAGGGAATTGAGCGAACCGGAAGCAGAGGCGGTCCCCTGGCCGCGCCTGTCGTACGCCCGTACTTCGAATACGGACGCGAGGAGTCCGAGCAGGTGCACAGAGCTTCCTTGTTGCTCTTGTTTTTCGCGTCCGGGGAAGTTCCCCATTTTTTTCCGGGACCCAGTTGGCGGGCATCATGGAGGCGGAGTATAAACGTCCCTGGCGTGGACAGGCGCCAACGATCCACGACGGCCGGCGCCACGCACCGACACGCAAGGACGAAAAGGTTCACCTCTGCCATGCTTGATCCAAAAATGATTCCCACGCGTCTGGTCGAGCCGGCCGAGGTCAAACCGGTGGTCATCAAGGTGCCGAACCGGCCTTCCCGGTTTCACCTCCTCTACCTGACGGCGTTCTTCCTGCGCTGCTACCTGGGTGTGCTCTGGCTCTGGGTCCGGCGCCGACTGACCCGGGAGGAGCACGCGCGCCGGCTGCGCCTGGCTTTCGAGCATCTGGGCGGCGTGTGGATCAAGCTGGGGCAGTTGCTGTCGTTGCGGACCGACGTGTTCTCGCGCGAATTCTGCGTGGAGCTGGCGCGACTTCAGGCCCAGGCGGAAGGGTTCCCGCCGGAGATGGCTCGGCAGATCATCGAGGCTGAGCTGGGCGGCCCCGTGGAGACCTATTTCGAAGAATACGAGGCCCACCCGTTCGCGGCGGCCTCCATCGGTCAGGTCCACCGGGCGAAGCTGCGCCAGGAAGGTGTCGAGGTGGCGATCAAGGTCCAACGGCCGTATTCCGCCGAGGCGGCCGTCCGGGAGATGGCCTTCGTCCGCTTCCTGGTGCGGATCATCGAACGGCTGTGGTTCATGCCGAACTTGCAATGGCAAGAGCTGCTCTGGGAGCTGAACCAGATCCTCGCCGAGGAGATCGACTACCGCTACGAGGCGTCGTCGATCATGCGACTGCGGAAAAGCCTCCGCAAGCACAAGGTCTATGTCCACAAGGTGTTCAACGCCTATTCCACTCGCCGTGTCCTGGTCACGGAATACATCTCGGCCGTGCTGATGGCGGATTACATCCGCGTGGTGAAGACCGAACCGCTACGCTGTGAAAAGTGGCACCAGGAGAACAACATCGATCCCAAGCTGGTGGCGCGCCGGCTGTTCGACTCCCTATGGCGGCAGCTGCTCCAGGAGAATCTGTTTCACGGCGACATGCACCCCGGCAACATCATCCTGCTGCGCGATAGCCAGCTGTCCCTCATCGATTTCGGGGCCGTCGGGTCGATGGAGCACGAGTACCAGCACAAGTTCTTCCTGATGATGCAGGCGATGGCCAGCCTCGACTACGCCAAGGCGGCCGACTGCCTGCTGTTGCTTTCCGGAGCCTTGCCGCCGACGGACCTGACCGAGACCAAGCAAAAGCTGATCCGCTGCCTCCGGTCGTGGGAGCAGCGCTCCTATGCCAAGGGACTGCCATACCACGAAAAGTCGATGTCCAGCCTGGTCAATGAACTGGTCAAGATCTTGTTCCAGTACGAGTGCGCCGCGGACTGGTCGTTCCTGCGGATCACGCGCGCTCAGGAGACCGTAGACCAGTCGTTGATGCACCTCAACCCCAAGGCCAACTACGTGAAGCTGATGCGCGGCTTCTTTCGCCGGGCCCAGCAGCGCGACCGCAAGCGGGCGCAGCAGCCGGAGGAAATCCGCAACTACGTGCTCAGCCTGCTCGACCTGGTGAAGATCCCGCAGCGGCTGTCCGAGAACGCGATGTTTCAGAGCTGGATCCTCAGGCGCCAGGCCCAGAGTTTCCGGGGCTCGACGTCCAAGCTCGCCCAGTTCTTCGCGGTGTTGTGCGGCCGGGGTGCGGTGCTGGTGCTGCTGGGACTCGGGTACCTCTTCCTGGTCTTCCTACGCCAGCACCACGCCGACTCGGAGCTATCGCTCAAGGCCGAGAACTGGCTCGGCGACGAGCTGGCGTCGTTTCCCTATTACTTGACCTATCTTTTTTGGGTTTTGATCCTGCTAGTCGTCCTGAACTTGGGCGTGACCTTATGGGCCCTCAAAAGGAGATTTTCCCGCAAGGAACGTGCCTCCCTCAATAATAATAACTCGTGACTCCCCCTCCCACGGGTTTGCCCTTTGCCGGCCGAGGGATCGGGAATAAGATCACCGGAGAGTTCCAAACCCTAAGTTCCTTGCGGGGAGTGAACCGATGCCAGCGCCTCCCTTGAGCACGATTGCCACCCGTGTCACCCGGCTCCAGACGGACGAGACAGGGACGGTG
>JBGQLF010000182.1:0-10828 GCA_041499985.1 Gemmataceae bacterium | reverse complement strand
TCCAGGCTCAGGGACCGCCGCAACTGGTCGACGAACTGCGACGGCTCACCCCGTCGCTCGGCCGAGCGGGCGGCCCGCCGGCGCGCGATGTTGATGAGCTGGACCTTGAGCGCCTGGTGGGTCTCCCACAGCTCGCCGTCATTGACGCTGTCGATGCCGGCCCATGCCCGCGGCTCGCTGCGGCGCTGCTCCCAGCCCAGCCCCAGGTGGCGCGCATACAACTCGTGCATTTGGGGCGCCAGCCACGAGGGAATATGGACGCCATTGGTGATGTGTCCGATCGGCAGCTCCTCCTCGCCCCGTCCGGGCCAAAGGTCGGACCACATGGCCCGGCTGACCCGGCCATGCAACGCGGAGACGGCATTGGCCCGCCGCGACAGCTTGAGCGCCAGCACCGTCATGCAGAACGGTTCCGACGGGTTGTCCGGGCGCACACGCCCCAGGCCCAGGAACCGTTCGGGGGACAGCCCCAAGGCGTCGCGCAGCGGCCCCAGATGCTCCTCCACCAACTCGGTGGGGAACCGGTCATGGCCCGCGGACAGGGGTGTATGGGTGGTGAAGACGGAATGGCCTGCCACGCGCTTCAACGCTTCGTCAAAGCCGATCCCCTCAGCGAGCATGCGCTCGCCGATGACTTCCAGCCCGGCGAAGGCGCTGTGGCCTTCGTTGAGATGCAACACGCCTGGGTGGATGTTCACGGCCCGCAGTGCCCGGACTCCTCCCACCCCGAGCAGCAGCTCCTGGCGGATGCGCACCCGGCTGTCCCCGCCGTACAGGTGGGCCGTCAGCTCCCGATCCTCGGGGCGATTGCCCTCCACGTCCGAATCGAGCAGCAGGAGCAGGATTCGCCCCACGACCAGCTGCCAGACGCGCGCGGCAATGGTCCCGGTGCGGGTCTCGATTTTGACATAGATCGGATAACCCCCCAGCCCGGTCGCCGGTTCCAGTGGCAGTTGCTGGACGTTCACGGCGAGGGACTCTTCCCGTTGCCAGCCCTCCGAGTCGAGCCGCTGTAAGAAGTAGCCCTGGGCGTAGAATAGGCCGACCCCCACCAGGGGGATACCGAGGTCGGAGGCGCTTTTCAGGTGGTCCCCGGCCAGCACCCCTAGCCCACCGGAATAGATCGGCAGCGACTCGTGCAGCCCGAATTCCGCCGAGAAATAGGCCACGGGCCGGACCCGCAGCACCCCGGCTTGGGTGGCCCCCCATGTCTCCTCCGAGAGGAGGTATTCTTGCAGGCGCCGGTAGGCATAATTAATCTGGCTGCGCAGGACCAGCTCGTTGGCCCGCTGCTCGAGCCGTTCCATCGAGAACTCGGACAGCAGCGCGATCGGGTTGTGGTCGAGCTGACGCCAGCGGACCGGGTCCAGGTCCCGGAAAAAGCTGACCACCTCCGGGTGCCAGGTCCACCACAAGTTGCGCGCCAACGCCCAGATGCGGTCATACAGGGTATGGTCGGCGCTAACCGCACCGGTCTGCTCCCAGTTCGCATGAACCCTGGCGAGGTGATTCAATTGGGGCTCGTTCTCTGAACCGCTGCCGGAAGTCCCGGTGCCCTGCGCTACTTCTAGCTTCATAAGTCGCCTGCTCGGTGGAAAACCGTCTTCCCTGCCTCCAACGAGAAACAGAGGATAGAGAACAGAGGACAGACCGCTGTAGATCCTCGGGGCGCTCACGCGACCACGCTCGCCTCTGTCTCGCGGGCTTCAAGGATGGACACACGGGCGGGGCTTTGCAAGCATTTTTTTCACATCGCCGGGATGCCAGAACTTTCAAGGCTGCCACCCGGCACTAGATGTAACTCGGGCGGGTACAGGCCTGCCATCTGCCGGCGCGTGCTGCCCAGGCGCTGGGCCAGGGCGGCGCCGGTGCGCCGGAGGAATTCGACACCGAAGCACGGATCTTGTCGGCACAGGGCCGCGAGTCGGCCAGCGTCCAGGGCGGCCAGACGGCACCGAGACAGGGTGCGGGCCGTCGCCGTCATCGGGCCGAGCCCCAGCACCGGCGACCAACCCAGGAGCTCCCCGGCGGCAAGCGTCTGGACCTGCACCGACCCGTGGCCAGACACGTCGATCTCCAGAGCCACAGCCCCCTGGAGCACCAGGTAGACCCATGACGTATCCTGCCCTTCATGAAAGAGGATGGTGTCCGTCGGGTATTCCTTGAGCTGTGCCACCCTGGCGATGGACTTCAGGTATACCGGTGCCAGGCCGTGCAAGAAACGGACGTCGGCCAGTTCGTCGAGGAGAACCACGGTGAATACCCTCTTGAGTGAGCTACGTGATCGATGGCGGATGCACATCCATCTAACGATGAGCGGGGCTACGCAACCCTTGTACCAAGTATGGGCATTTGCCCCGTATTGCCCGAAAATCCTTTCGGAAAGCGAACAGTTGCGGCCGCGGAGATTTCCCAGAGCAGGAAACTGCTGGGCGGCGCCAGCACCCAGAGGCTCCCAAAGCGCGCTGGCGCTGTGCGATCCCGCCCATGCCGTGCGGAGCCGGCACATCTTGGTGGGCTCGTGCAGGTCCCAGGAGCGTCGTGGCTCCCGAGCCGACCCAAATGGGCTGGTCTCCTTCATCAGCGTTTGTAAGCCTCTTGTTCTTGCCTTATTGCGTCCAAAAACTGCTTGGCGCCACGGGTCCTGCTGTTGCCGGCGCGCGCGCCCAGCCGCGCCCACGGCAGCCAAATCGGTTCACGGCATGGTAGTTGCTGAACAGGCAGATGGGATTAGCAAACGTGCATGCGATGGAGACAGCCGGCCCCCTCACCCTACCCTCTCCCCCAGCCGATGGGGGAGAGGGTAGGGTGAGGGGGGCCGGACCTGTTCTCAACCGCCCAAGGAGGAGCCGACCATGTTCGACCAAGCGTTCGAGAATCTGCGGAAGGCCGCCGAGTTGAACCTCCAGATGCAGCAGGAGATGTTCAAGAAGTGGACCAGCCTGTGGCCGGGCGTGCCCGGGTCGCCGACCACCTGGACCGAACCGACTCAGAAGTTCCAGAAAAAGTGGGCCGATTTTGTCGGCGAAGTGCTCAAGAAGCAGCGCCAAGCGCTAGAAGCGGAGTTCAGCGCCGGCCTCAAGCACCTTGAAGAGAGTTTTCGTCTGGAGGAAGCGAAGGATCCCGAGGAGTTGCGCCTGAAGACGCTTGAGCTCTGGCAGAAAACCTTCGAGTACCTCCGGCAGACTTACGAGACGCAGCTCCGCGACTTCCAGACGGCTATCACCCAGTGGACCGACCTGGTGACGAGGGGAGCGGCTTGACCGCTGCGGGCGGAGTCGGGGTCGTGGCACGACAGACCCATTCCTGATTACGAGTCTTGGGAGGAAATACCAATGGGAACGGAAGCATTCATTGTCTCGGGCGTCCGCACGGCCATCGGTGCCTTGGGAGGCGCGTTT
Source organism: Gemmataceae bacterium (assembly GCA_041499985.1). Taxonomy (GTDB): domain Bacteria; phylum Planctomycetota; class Planctomycetia; order Gemmatales; family Gemmataceae; genus JBGQLF01. Next base: position 7,427 of record JBGQLF010000182.1, on the reverse strand, counting down.
GCCGAAGTGCCGGCGCCGGAACTGGGCGCGGTGTGCATCAAGCAGGCCCTTCAGAACGCCCGCGTCGAGCCAGGGGCGGTCGAGGAAGTCCTCATGGGCAATGTGGTAGGCGCCGGGCTCGGCCAAAACCCCGCGCGGCAGGCGGCGATCCGAGCAGGCCTACCGCCCGCGGTAGGGGCGACCACCGTGAACAAGGTGTGCGGTTCGGGCTTGAAGGCCGTTATGCTCGCCGCCCAGGCGATCCGGTTGGGAGAAGCGCAGGTCGTCGTCGCCGGCGGCATGGAGAACATGTCCCGGGCTCCCTACCTGTTGACCAAGGCCCGCCAGGGCTACCGCATGGGGCATGGCGAGCTGTTCGATGCGATGATCCTCGACGGCCTCTGGGATGTCTTTGGCGACAAGCACATGGGCGTCTACGGCGACCGCTGTGCCCAGAAGTGCAACCTGACGCGGGAAGACCAGGACAACCTGGCCGTCCGAAGCTTCACGCGGGCGCGCAAGGCCAGCGCCGACGGCATCTTCAAGGACGAGATCGTCGCGGTCCCGGTGACCGTCAAGAAGCAGACGACCCTGGTCACGGCGGATGAAGGGCCGGCCAAGTTTGACGAGGCGAAGCTCCGGTCCTTGAAGCCGGCCTTCGGGGAAGGGGGTACGGTCACCGCCGGCAATGCCTCCAGCATCAACGACGGCGGCGCTGCCCTGGTCCTCGCTTCGGAGCGAGCTTGCCTCAAAGGGAAGCTCAAGCCTCTCGCACGGGTAGTCGGGGCTTGTACGTTCAGCCGGGAGCCGGAGTGGTTTACCCTCGCGCCGATCGGCGCCCTGCGCAAGCTGCTCGATCAGCTCAACTGGAGCGTCCCGACAACCGACCTGTTCGAGATCAATGAGGCCTTCGCCGCAGTTACCCTGGCCGCCGAGCGCGAGCTGGCGATCCCGGCCGAGAAGGTGAACATCTATGGGGGCGCCGTCGCTTTGGGCCACCCGATCGGCTGTAGTGGGGCGCGGATCCTGGTGACGCTCCTCAATGGCCTGAAGCGCACTGGGGGCAAGCGCGGCATCGCGTGCCTGTGCATCGGCGGCGGTGAGGCGGTCGCCCTCGCCGTGGAAACGGTCAGCCCGTGATAAGGAGGACAGCTCCATGACTCCGACCAACCAATCCACCAATGGTCACGACCCGGTGTTCCAGCCCCTGCTTGACTTCTGGTCGAAAGCCACCGAGCAGGGCACGGAATCGGCCCGGGCCTGGTGGGAGGGTACGCGTGCGGCTTTTGACCCGGCGGCCTTGCGGCGGCAGTGGCTCGACGCGATGGCCCAGAGCCTGGACGCCTACATGCGGACGCCGGCTTTCCTGGAAAGCATGCGGCGCAGCCACCAGGCGGTGAACGAGTTCAAGAGCCACACCGAGGACCTCGCTCAGGAGATCGCCCGCGAGACCGGCATCCCCCGAATGCCCGATATTAGCGGCCTGTTCGAGCGGATCCAGATCGGCCAGGAAGCGATTCAGGCGCACCTGAGCGCCATCGAACGCCGGCTGGAAGTCCTGGAAAGCCAGCTGACGCCCGGACCGAGGTAGTCAACGTCTGCATCGGCCCCCGGCAAGGGTGACCCGCAACGGCACTGAGAATGAGGCTACTGCCCAGATGGACCGAAACGATATTTTCCCGGAGGATCAAGTCATGACTACGAGCGTGCTGGAAAAGAAAGAGCCTGTTGCCGTCAAGGAACCGCTGGAAGCTCCGGTGGAGCCGAACTTCAGTCTCCTCGGCAAGAAGGTTTTGGTAACGGGGGCCTCGCGCGGCATTGGCCGAGCCATTGCCCTGGCGCTGGCGCGGGCAGGGGCCGACGTCGCCGTGAGCTGTAACACCGGCGGTGCTCTGGCCGAGCAGGTGCGCGACCTCATCCGCAAAATGGGGCGAAAGTCCGAGTATTATGCCCATAATATCGCCGATCCCACCGAGGTGGAGAAGATGCACGCGGAGGTCGTCCGCGACTTCGGCCAGGTGGACATCCTGGTGAACAACGCCGGCATCACGCGCGACAAGTCGTTCAAGAAGATGACTAAGGAGATGTGGGACACGGTCCTGAACGTGGACCTGGACGGCGTCTTCCTGATGACCAAGCAGTATATCGACGAGATGGCGGAGCGGGGTTGGGGCCGGGTGATCAACATCTCGAGCGTGATTGGGGAGGTCGGCAACTTCGGCCAGGCCAACTACGCCGCGGCCAAAGCCGCTGTGATTGGCTTCACGAAGGCGGTGGCCCGCGAATACGCCCGTAAAGGTGTCACCGTCAACGCCGTGGCCCCGGGTTTCATCAAAACCCAGATGACCGAGGCCGTGCCCGAGGCAGCCCTGGAGACGGTGATCAAGGCCACGCCGGTCGGCCGGCTCGGCACCCCCGAAGAGGTCGGCGCCGCGGTGGTCTACCTGGCCTCCGGGCCCGCCGCCTTCATCACCGGCCACGTGCTGGATATCAATGGCGGCTACGCCATGTAAGCGGAGTCAGAGATCAGGGATCCGTCCTGATCCCTGATCCCTGACTCCTGAGTCTTGATCCCTGAGTCCTGATCCCTGGGAGGTTGCCATGACCCATCCCGTGTTCGACATGATGCTGGAGGCGCAACAGACCTTCGCCGACGAGATGGTCAAGATGTGGAAGCGCGCCGGCGCGTTGCCGAAGATTCCCGAGAAGGCGCTGGGCGTCCGCGTCGGGACGACGCCACACGATGTGGTTTACGAGGAGAGTTCCATGAAGCTCCTCCACTATCGCAACGACGCCGTCACTTTCCAGGAGCCGATCCTGATTTCCTACGCGCTGGTGAATCGCCCGTACATCCTCGATCTCCAGCCCCAGCGCAGCGTGGTGCGTCAGCTGCTGAAGCGCGGCTTTAGCGTCTACCTGATCGATTGGGGCGTTCCAACCGCGGCGGATCGCACGATGCGGTTGCACGATTATGTCTGCGGCCTGCTGAAGAATGCCGCCGCGTTTGTGTGCGAGCATGCCGGGGTGCCTGCGTTCAACCTGCTCGGGTACTGCATGGGCGGGACGATGTCGACCATGTTCACGGCCCTTTATCCGGAGATGGTCCGCAACCTTATCCTGATGGCGGCGCCGATCGATTTCGCCGGCGATGAGAGCTTGCTGCACGTGTGGACCCAGGAAAAATACTTCGACGTCGATCGACTCGTGGACGCCTACGGCAACTGCCCCGCTCCGCTGTTACAGAACGCCTTCCAGATGATGAAGCCGGTCGCTAATTACATCGACAAGTACGCCGCGTTCTGGGAGAACCTGGACGATGACAACTACCTGGAGAACTTCTTCGCCATGGAGCGCTGGGGCCAGGACAACATCCCCGTCGCCGGCGAGACGTTCCGCGAGTTCGTCAAGTGCTTGTACCAGCGCAATCAGCTGGTGAAGGGGGAGTTCCGGTTGCAGGACAAGCGCGTCCAGCTGGAACGGATTACCTGCCCGCTGCTGCTCCTGGTAGCCGAGCACGATCATCTGGTCACGCCGGCCTCGACCCTGGGAATTGAGCCCTACGTCCGTTCGCCGGAAGTGAAGAAGATGATGATCCACGCCGGACACGTCGGCCTGGCCGTCAGCTCCAAGGCGCACCGCCAGTTCTGGCCGGAAGCCGTCGCGTGGATCGCCAACCATTCGACCGGCGCCGCGCCGGCGTGAGGGCAGCACGTCCCCCGACGGGCGGCATTTTGAGGCCAACACCGCCGGGGGGCCTGACGCCAGCCCCCGTCACGGAAGGGAGGAAAAGCCATGAAGATACAGGGGAAAGTTGCGGTGGTGACCGGCGCCGGCAGCGGCATCGGCGAGGCCACGGCCCTGGAACTGGCCCGGCGGGATGTCAAGGCGCTCGTGCTGGTCGACCGCAGCCCGCGCGTGGAGCAAGTCGTCCAGATGATCAACGCGGAGGTCGGCTGGCCGGTCGCCGAAGCGCTGGTCGGGGACGCCTGCGACGCCCAGTTCCGGGCGCGCGTGTTCGACCAGGCCTCCACCAAGCACGGGGTGGTCCACATCTGTGTCCCCGCCGCCGGCATCACGCGGGACACGCTGGCGGTCAAGGTCGATAAGGAAACCGGCCAGGCGGTCATCTATCCCGTGGAGACTTTTCGGGACGTGCTCGACGTGAACCTCGTCGCGCCGGTCTACTGGGCGCTAGAAATGGTGGCGCGCATCGCCGAGGACCGGCGGCGGCGCGGCCTGGGGCGGTGGGAACCCAGCGAGAAGCTACTAGGGACGGTGGTCTTCATCGGCTCGGTCTCCTCGCAGGGGAACAAGGGACAGATCGCCTACGCGGCCAGCAAGGCCGGCCTGGAAGGCGCTGCCGCCACGCTCATGAAGGAGGCGATGTTTCACGGAGTGCGCTGCGGCGTCATCCACCCGGGGTACACGGACACGCCGATGGTCCGGGCGCTGGGCGAGGAGTGCATCAGCAAAAACATCCTCCCCTACACGCAGCTGCGCCGGCTCATCCGGCCTGACGAGATCGCTGATGCGATCTGCTTCTTGATCTCGAACTCCGCGGTCAGCGGTGAGCTGTGGGCCGACGCCGGCTGGCACCCCTCGGCCTGAGCGCAGTCCGAGCGGAGCCGGTTCGTTCCGCGTGGCCGCCCCCGGGCGGCTTACGACCCGTAACGGTTCGCCGCGCATTCCGAAGGAGGGTTGCCAACATGATCGACCTGGTATTCCCTGGGTATTGCGGCCTGTACCGCTGGTGGTCCGGCGCGCTCACCCGGGTAGTGCGAAGTCAGTGGGAGTTGCTGGAGGCTCAGTATCGGTTTGGCATCGGGGTCCTGGATGCCCTGCGGGAGGCTCCCGCAGGGCAGGAACCCGAAGCCGAGTGGACGAGGAGGGTCGCCATGCCCGACACCACGAGGAATACGGAGAGTTTGGAATGTCAAGCGGTGGAGCGCTTGCGCAAAGGGCTGGCTCCGCCGCGGGAGATTTACGAGGTCCAGAACCGGGGCCGGCTCGACTGGTCCTCGGTCCCCGACTGGGCCCGGCCGAGCGATCCAGACCTCTTTGAAGGTGCGCACGAGGGGTGAGACCGGGTTGAGCCACCTTGCGGTGCCTGACTCAGCCTCTCCCGCGTACTCTGAGCCGGGCGGTCATCCTTCCGGCAGTGGGCCCTGAAGAACCCGTCTGCCTTCTTCCCTTCCGTAGACGGTTCGGCCGAGGGAGCCCCCCATGCCCAGGGTCCCGAACGTTCCGTTTGGGCCTGCCGGTTGGACCTCCACACCTCGACAATCCGTGAACAGCCTCTCCTCGAGAAGGGCAGCAGGCCGGCGCACCCCGGCGAAGCCCTGCCGGCGGGAAGGTGCTCCGGGCGCCCCGGACCGGGAAGAAGGCACCTGGCATTCGCCCCTGGAGGAGCCTGCCATGAAACGGGAACAATCGACGATCCATATTATCAGTGTCAACCTGGGCCGCTGGCTGGGGCCCGCCTTTCCCGAGCAGGTAGTGGAAGCTGCGCGGGAGCATCTCGCGAGCGACGACGCTCGGCGGCTGCGTGGGAGGTGGGTGAGGGTGTTCGGCGATGACCTGCACCTGCACCTGACGACGTTCAACGGCGATTTCGCGGCGAAGGAGGATCCAGCAGCACTGGCCCTCCAGCTCGCCAAAGGGGCGGCCCTGGTCGCGCTGGCACGGGGTTTCGACGCCGGACTCGGCGTGTCAACGGCCAAAGGCAATCCCCTGAGCCTGGTCGGGGCCGAACAAGAGGCGGCCCTCGACCTTCGTTACCTTGCCTTCCCCTTCAGCGAGCGCGGGGCCGAGCCGATCTTCGTGGCCAAGGCGCTCAACGCCAGCTGGGGCTTTTTCAACCGCGCCCTTTTCAACCTGTACTTCAACCCGGACAAGGGCTCCGGTCAGCGCATCGAGGGCAACGACTTCCGCGCCGTCGTCGAGAGCGTCGCCGACCTGCAAGCGGGCAAGGCCGACGTGCGGGCCTACACCTTCGGCCCGACCGACGGCAACGAGCTGTTGGCCCTGGTGACCGACCCGGACGACTGGCGCCTGAGTGCGGTCTACGCCGTCAAGGGCCGCTTCGGCGAGGGAAAGTACAAGGACGAGCCGGCCGCCCGGGTCGGCGGCGGCCGGAACCCTGTGCTCATCGGCCGCTGCCAGTCGGGGCTGCCAGCCGTTGGCGAGTTCACTCAGGCGGTGGCCGAGTTTTACTTCGGCCCCGGCGGCCCCGAGGGGAGCTACCGCGTCGGCTTGATGCCCGCCACCTTCGCCCAAGCCCATACTCCCTCGGCCGCCGACGGCCTGGCCAAGGTGGTCGCCTACGCCTACCAGTCCTACGACCAGGGCCGAATCCCGGAGGGCGATATCGTGGACGTCTTCGCGCAGAACCCGCCCGAGACGCGCCACCTCCAGCGCGAGGCGCTCCAGTTCATCCGCCACATGACGACGCATGGGGAGTTCGAGCCGTACGTCAACGCCCCCACCGCGATCCACCGCGCGGAACGCATCGCCGAGAAGTTGGGTCGGCGCTTCCAGCCGATCCCGGACGGGGCTGACCCGGCCATGACGGCGGCGAACCGGCGCGCCCTGTTCACGGTGTCGGACATCAAGGCCGACGCGGGTGGCAAGGTCGGCCACACGGCGCCGCCCAGCCACTTTGCCGCCGTCGCCGAGGCCAGCCTGCGTGAGGCCGCCAACGCTGGCCTGATCTTCGGCACCTCGAAGTTCCTCGCAGTCGGGGACGACGGCCACCTGCTCATGACCCACACTCTGGGGGCGGACGCCAACGCCGTCCACCTGTGGGCATACCAAACGTTCTTCCGCCAGGTCTGGGTATCCCAGGTGCTCGGCTATAAGTGGTACGGCCTGGGCCAGGACCTGATCGGCTCTGGTTCGTCCGGGAAGAAGGTCGAGGAACTGGCCGGGTTGACACCGCGGTTCCTGGCCCTGCTGGACGAGCACCTGCCGGAGCCTGAGCGGCGCCGGTTGGGCGAGCTGAAGACGGCATTCGCACGCTGGCGAGGCGGGGCCGGGGAGGGGCGAGCGGCGGCGCCGCCGTTCGCCGGCAATGTCTCCGGCCAGGGACCGGGCTTCGCCGAGCTGCCGATGCCGCGGTCGGCGCCGGTCGGCCTGCTAGCCATCGACAAGGCGGGGCCGTCCGCGTTCAACCTGCCGGTTTGGGACGCGCTGCGTCGCTGCCTCGCCGACGGTACACTGGCGCTCTCTCTCGCCGGCAGCGACGCCCGCGGCGGCATCGTTCTGGAGATCTGGGATGTCGAGCGGCACCGCCGGGTCTTCCTCGACCCTGAAGCGGATGGCGCTTTAGCCCAGACGCTGCTGGGCGCGACGGACAAGTTCAACGTCAAGCGCGTCTGGACGCGCACGACAGCGGCGTGGGATCCGGCCCGGGCCGCCGAGACCCTGGGCGACGTGTTGCTGGCAGCGTC
>JBGQLF010000181.1:0-10834 GCA_041499985.1 Gemmataceae bacterium | reverse complement strand
CGGTTCATTCGTGCCGGCGAAGGCGGCGCGGGTGGGCCTTGCCGATCGGATTTTCGCCCGCGTCGGAGCCAGCGACGAACTGGGTCGCGGGCAGAGCACGTTCATGGTCGAAATGACCGAAACGGCCCGCATTCTGCACGCCGCCACCGAAAAGAGCCTCGTCATTCTCGACGAGATCGGCCGCGGCACGAGCACCTACGACGGCCTCTCGCTGGCCTGGGCCATCACCGAGTATTTGCACGACCGCAGCGGCTGCCGGGCGCTGTTCGCCACGCATTATCACGAATTGGCCCAGCTCGAGGCCAAGCTGTCGGCGATGCGCAACTACAATGTCCTGGTGCGCGAATGGCAGGAGGAAATACTCTTCTTGCACAAGATTGCCCCCGGCAGCGCGGACAAGAGTTATGGTATTCATGTAGCACGCTTGGCGGGCGTGCCGGCAGAGATCCTGGACCGGGCCAAGGAAGTCTTGGCCGAGCTAGAGGCCCATCCGGTGGACACGAAGCCACGGGTTACGTCGGGCCGCGGGCGCCGCCGCAGTCCTACCGTGCAGCCGAACTTATTCGCCGACCTGGAAGGTTCCGAGCCACCCCAGAACCAGGAAGCCCTGGATCCGTAATACTGTTGTTGTGTGAGGAGCACCATGCAGTTCCACTCTGGCCCCATTGACGGCGTGATCTGGAAACCGCTGCGGACCTACCACGATGGCCGCGGCTGGCTGTGCGAGCTTTTCCGGCACGATGAGCTGGCACCCGCGTTTCACCCGGTCATGGCCTACATCTCGATGACCGAGCCGGGTGTCGCCCGCGGACCGCATGAGCACGCCGATCAGACGGACCTGTTCTGTTTCCTGGGACCAGGCAACTTCAAGATGTACCTGTGGGACATCCGCCCGAATTCGCCGACGTATCGGGCGCAGCAAACGGACGTCATCGGCACGGAGAAGCCGATGGCGCTAATCGTTCCGCCCGGCGTTGTGCACGCCTACAAGAACGTCAGCGACGAGCAGGGATTGGTGTTTAACTGTCCGAATCGGCTGTACAAGGGCCCCGGCCGTAAGGACCCTGTCGATGAGATCCGCCACGAAGAGGATCCGCAGTGTCGGTTTCCGTTGGATTGAGGGACTCCGTGCTGCCAATTAGGACCGATCCGAGGAATGGTTCGTGGGCCGCTTCCCTCCACCGCGTAACACTTCCAGCTCACGCTCCAGCGCCAGACGAGCCTGGTGTTCCTTCTCAAGCTGTTGGCGCAAATCATCGCTGCGCCGGGCCGCTTCGTCGGCGCGCTGCTTTTCTTGTTCGGCGCGCTGCTTTTCTTGTTCGGCGCGCTGCTTTTCCCGATTCGCGCGTTGTCTCTCTTTGCGGAGTTCGCGTCGCGCCTCATCCAAGTCGTGTTGTAGGTCCGCGGGCAAGGGCAGCAACTCGCCCTGGTACCAGAAGCGCACCCAACCGTTCAAGAGGCCAACTTCCATTTCCAGCTCGGGAACTGGATAACGGCCGTGTTCGTTGGCCGGCACCGTTCGATACTTCCGCCCCGAATGCTGAAACAGCGTCAGTTCATCATTATCGGGATAGAAAATCAGATAATACGGCACCTTCAGGTACCGCTCGTACTTCTGGAAGCTCTTTTCGTAATCTTTGCGCTTGTTGTGCTTCGAGACGTATTCGAAGACCCAGAAAGGCCCCGTCGGCTGGAGAGGCACGTCGTAACTGCCATCGGCCACGATCGGCTCTGGCCAGCGGATCACCATGTTGTCCGGCACGATCTGCTGCGGCTTGGGCGGACGGCCCAGGGGATACTGCACCAGGAGTTCATTGAACACCTGCACGTCAGATCGGCGAGCGTGGACCAGGTCGAAGCTTTCGAGCGTGATCTTGCGTTGAGTGGCCTGGGCAATGGCTTCCATGAAATGCTCCAGGGGCAGACTACGGAGATAGGCTTGGGCGGCCTCAGCGTATTCGATGGCGATCAGGGCACGGGGCCTGTTGGCAGTGGACATCCTCGTTCTCCTGGACCGATTCCTGGGCGCCTGCTTATTGTAATAACCCTCCTGGAACGAAGAAGAGCAATTACCGCGACGAGACCCCGGGGCCCGAACAGCCTGGAGGACCTCCTTTACCCCTGCCCGCTTCGGTTGGTACACTGACAGGACTACCACGGCCCGCCTCATGAAAGGATCCGTCTGCCATGTATCTCCTGCGCAACGCCGCCCTCGTGCTCACCCTCCTGGGTCTTACCCCCGTCGCTCGCGCCGGCCTGCACTACTCGGGCGAGCCGATCGCCGAACTGCCCTCGCAGTGGCGTGGCTTCCTCCTCGATCAGCGAACCTTGCGGAACATCGCCGTCAAGCCGAGCGCCACCGTCCCGCCCAGTCCGGCGCGTGTGAAATATGAGGAAGCGGCGGCCCAACTCGAGAAGGCCCTTCAGGAGCGGAAACTGACGGCGGACGAAGCGGCCGATTTGGGAGCGATCTACATCCGGCTGGGCGAGACCGCAAAGGCGATCGACGTGCTCCGGGCCGCGCAGCGCGACCAGCCGCAACACTTCCGCCTGGTGTCCAACCTCGGTACCGCCTGGCAGTTGCAGGGCGATCTGGACCAGGCTGCGGCGTGCCTGGAGCAAGCGGTACGCCTGGCTCCGGGCAAATTTCAAAAGGCCGAGGAATACCACCTCAAGCTGGTTCGCCTCCGCCAGCGCCAGCCCCGCGACGCCCAGGATCTCGACGACCTCTTCGGAGTTCGCTTCGTCGGCGAAGACAACCAGTACCAACCTGGCAAGCTGGGGACGGCTCAGCGCAAGAAGCTTCCCTCCGATGCCGCAGCCATCACCCAGCAGCTCGCGCTGTGGCTGCCGGCGGATGGCCGGCTTCTCTGGCAACTGGCTGAGCTGGCCAGTGCGCATGGTGATGTCCCAACGGCGGCGGCGATCCTGGACGGCTGCGTGACCGAGTTCGGTATGCACGCCCCGGAGCTGCGCCGGCATCGCCAGCTGGCCCGGGCAGCGGCGGACGAGCTGGCCAAGCAAGTCGGAGCCGACGGCGCCAAGGCCACGCACGAAGGCCATGCCGGAGTGCTCCGGCCACGCTCGCGCCGGCCGCTGATGAGCAAGCTAGACGCAGCCTCGTTGCCGCCTATCAGCGACACCGGTGTCAACCCGTTGCCGTGGACCGTGCTGGCGGAAACGACGCTGGATCGGCAATTCAAGCCCACGTTTGCCAAGTACTTGCACGAGCTGGATGGTAAACAGATTAGCCTCAACGGCTTCATGCAACCACTCGGCGACGATCTGGAATTGACCTCCTTTATGCTCATCGAGTATCCCGTAGGCTGCTGGTACTGCGAAGTGCCGGAGATGACCGGTATCGTCCTGGTGGAGCTGCCTGCCGACAAAACCGCTACCTATACCCGCGGCCTGGTGAAGATAACCGGCAAGCTCACGTTGAACGCCACGGATCCGGAAAACTTCTTGTATATCATTGGTAAGGCGAAAGTGACGGAAGCAGACTGAAGAGCATCCTATCCCGAAGGAGAATTCTGATGGCACTCACCGCGCAACAAATCGAGCAACAGAAAAAGCAGGCCGAGGAGTTACTCTTCTCCGGTCCGCAGACGCTCGGCTTTGCCAAGGCGCTCTTCTTCGGGCACTTCAACGCGCCGTTGATCTTTCCCTATCCGGAGATCCAGCCCGCGGAACGCGAGACCGTCGAGCAGGCGGTGGCTGCGGTTCGCCGTTATGCCGAGGAAAAGATCGATGCCGCAGCCATCGACCGCAATGCCGAGATCCCGCCGGACGTGATTGCCGGGTTGGCCCAGGTCGGTGTGCTCGGCATGACGGCGCCCCCGGAATACGGTGGCCGAGGTTTCTCGCAGCTAGGCTATTGCCGCATCATGGAAGTGATCGGCGGCCACTGTGCCTCGACGGCCGTGTTCGTCAATGCGCACCACAGCATCGGCATCCGCGCCCTGCTGTTATTCGGCACCGAAGAGCAGCGCCAACGCTGGCTGCCGCCCCTGGTCCGCGGCCAACAACTCGCTGCCTTCGCTCTGACGGAATCCGAAGCCGGCTCCGACGCCGCCAATGTGCAGACCACCGCCACGCCCAGCCCGGACGGCAAGAGCTATATCCTCAACGGCGAGAAGCGCTACATCACCAACGGCGCCATCGCTCAGGTGCTGACTGTGATGGCACGCACCCCGGTGCCGGGGAGTAGCGAGACGAAAGTGACGGCGTTTCTGGTGACGCCGGATCTGCCCGGTTTCGAGGTCGTGGAAGCACGTATGCCCAAGTGTGGCATCCGCGGCACTGCCACCGCTCGGTTGGCGTTCCACAATATGCCGGTGCCGGCCGAGAATGTCCTCGGCCAGGTCGGCAAGGGGTTGCGCGTCGCTCTGACCGTGCTCGATTTCGGTCGCACTACCTTCGGCGCCAGCTGCACCGGGGCCGCCAAGACTTGCCTGCGCGCTGCCGCCCGACACGCCAAGACGCGCGTGCAGTTCAAGCAGCATCTGTGTGACTTCGAGCTGGTCAAGAAGAAGATCGCCTACATGGCCGCCCACGCTTTTGCCATGGAGGCGACGGTCAGCCAGTGCGCCGCCTTCATCGACCGCGGAGCCGAGGACTATATGCTCGAGACGGCCATGCTCAAGGTTTGGTCCACCGAGGCCCTGTGGCAGATCGTCAACGACACGCTCCAGATCTACGGCGGCCAGGGATATTTCAGCTACGATCCCTATGAGCGCATGATGCGCGATGCGCGGATTAATCAGATCGGCGAAGGTGCCAATGATGTGCTGCGGGCTTTCATCGCGCTGGTCGGCATGCGAGGCGTTGGCGAACAGCTCAAGGGCATGCTGGATCATCCTTTGAAGGAACGGGGGACAATCATACGCTTCCTCGGTAATCAAGTGGGCACCCGGCTCGGGCTGTCGACGCCGGAGATTCCGGTGCAGAATGCCAGTCTTCAGGCGGAGGCCCGTGAGCTGGCCAAGCGAGTGCGTGATTTCGGCGTGGCCGTCGTAGACATGCTGCGGCAGCATCGCGAAGCGATCCTGGAACGGCAGTACGTTCACGAGCGCATCGCCGATGCCGCGTGCGATCTGTATGCGTCGAGCTGCACGCTCAGCCGACTGGACCATCTGTTGACGCACGGCAATCACGCACCAGCCGAGGTCGAGCGCGATGTGCTGGCCGGCCGCTACTTCTTGCAGCTGGCGAATCGGCGGATCCGGCAGAACCTGGCGGCGCTGACGGACAACGACGACCCGCAGACGACGACGACGGCGAATGCGATGTTGGAGCGGTTTTAGGAATGGCAGTGACGTCCGGCCTCGGTGAGAGGATTTGGCACCGGCTCGTGGAAAGCAAGCAGGCCCACAGTGTTGCCTTCCGGGAGTTTCTTGCGGAAGGCGTCGATCGGGTCCCGCTCGTGCGCCAAGGACTTCGAGCCGGAGGAGTCGAGAGGATGACCGCCTTTGAAGTGTTCCCTTACCTAAACCTTACCGAACGGATGCGCTTGTATGGCGATCTGGTTTTCCTAGCCAGTTTCGCGCATGGCTCCATTCAGGCCGTTCGCCATCTCATCTTATCTCTGCCCCACGATTGGGTGTTACAGACCCTGGAACAAGAGGCGGAGCCGCTTCTTCGCGGGGGCACCTACGATGAATACCGCCGCTTCCTGGAGTTGTACGAGCTGCTCGATCGCGATCTCACTCTCCGACTCGCCCGCCGGGCGGCGGCGCATTCGGATCCAGACATTCGCGAAGCAGGAGAGGACTATCTTGCAGAACTGATGCCGGCCCAGGGGAACGCGGAGCAATCCTGAAGCCCTCAGTGCCTATCTCCGCGTAACGGCAGCTCGATCTGAAAGCACGTCCGGTCCGTCTTGCGCAACCAGGCAATGCGTCCACCATGAGCTTCCGCCACCTGGCGTGCCACGGCCAAGCCCAGACCCACTCCGTCGCGCTTGCTGGTGACGAAAGGTTCAAAGAGGCGTTCCGCCACTTCCGGTGGCGGGCCGGGGCCGGAGTCCGTCACTTCAATCACGACCAGCCGAGATCGACTTTCGGTTCCTGGTCGGCCAGCTTCTTCTTCAGGCCCAGAGCTGACATCTACCAGCCGACAGCCCACTTCCACCCACCCGCCGGGACCCGCGGCATCCACCGCATTGCCCAGGACGTTGAGAAGCAGATGTTCCAGTTGCCCCGGATCGCCCTGCACCGTGATCGGCTCTTGGGGCGGTTGCCAACGCAGCTCGATGTGCGTATGACGGCAGCGCGGCCGCAGCAAGGTCACCGCTTCCTCGACCAACGTGACCACCAAGCACGGCTCGCGGTGCAGGCCCTCGGTCCGCCCCAGTTCCAGGAAGCGCTTCAGGTGCACTTCCAGCAGGGCGAGTTGGCGGAGAGCCACGTCGAGCGCCTCGGCATCACCACGGCCGGCACAATCCCGCGCATGGAGCTGGACCGCCAGACGGGCTCCGGTCACGCCATTGCGCAGCTGGTGTGCCAGGCCGACGCTCACCTGTCCCAGCAGCCGTAAGCGTTCGTGTTTCCGCACCGTCTCTTCCAGTTGCGCCAGCTGGCCCGCCATGTCATTGACGGACTGAGCCAGATCGCGCAGCTCATCATCCCGGCTGGAGAGCGGCATGGGACTGAAGTCACCCGCGGCAATGAGACGCGTGCGCCGTTCCAGTTTCTGGATACGCCGGCTCAGCCGTTGGGCCACGCCGACGGCCAACACGACCGACGCCAGCCCCACGAACCCACCCAGGACGAGCGATGGCCGTACCGCTTGCCACAGGGCGTCCCGCCAGAGGGCTTCCGGGTAGAGCAAGTACAAGATGCTGCCGCTCTCCGCCCGTGCCGGGGACAGCCGGACGCCGCTGCATAAGTACAACTGTCCGCCCAGTGTCACAGGCGGTCCGAGGTGCAGGCTTTGCCAGTCGTCAGCTACTGCCTCGGCGGGAGGAAGGTCGAGGCCCTCGATCGGAAAGGTGGCTGTGCGACGACCCTCGCCGCTGACCACGAGGTACTCGGCGCCCGAGAGGCCCTTCATCTGTTCCAGAACATTTTGCGTCAGCGGGAACCGCGATTCGCTCAAAGTACGAGCCACCTGACGGACCTGCATTTCAATCTGCTGCCGGGCGCGGGCGGCGGAGGCAATGGCCGTCCAGGTGCTGATGCCGGCGACGCCGATCAACAGGGTCAGAAGGGGAAGCAAAAGCTGGTAACGGATGCTCCAGCGCATGGTTGGGGAAAAGCATTCCGGACTACACCGTGGCAGCTGCGGCCGAGAGGTCAGCCTAGTCCAAGCCGGTTCCGCGAGCAACCGGATTCCCATCGCGGGCTGGACCTATTTCCGTTTCGGTCTGGGAAATGTGCCGTTGTCGAAAAGCTTGATCGCAAATGGTTGTTCAGTAAGGGATTTTGGTCACGCTCGTGGTCAGCCTAATTTATCACCCTTCCCATAATCTTCCTCTACCGTCCTTCCGGTACCTATGGCATGGGCGCTCGCTTGCGAAAATATGCTAAGGTTCGTGTGCCCGAGCATGAACGACCCCTTGGGTTGTACAGAAAAGGATGCGTCATGTCCCAACCGGAGCAAACCCCTGCGCAATGGTTTGGAGAAGCGGCCCGGCACTACGTGGAAGGACACCAGGGATGTGTTTGGTGTGGCGGGGTCAATTGCGTTTATCGCTCTCAGCGCGACGGCCGCTTGGAGTACGACTGTAGCGAGTGCGACTTCTTTGCCTGTTTCGACCCGCAAGTGGAACGCTATGTCGTGAGCCCCGGGCATCCGCTGACAGATTGCAGATTGCAGATTGCAGATTGCAGATTGCCGGCTGAGCCCACTTCGCCCGGCGGGCAATCTTAAAATCTGCAAGTTGGCTGCCTCAGCCTTCGACCGCGCTCAGGCCTGGCCGGTTCAGCAGGCCAGTCTCCATTGTGCCATCTGTAACGTGAAACATACCTGGAAAACGGCTTTCCCAAGGTTGGTTGGCCGCCGGCACGTACTGCCGCGAATTGGCCTCGATCGCAGCCACGCCGGGGACATGCGCCGCCAAGCCCGCGGAATGAATCAGCGAGGCGCCCGGACACGTCAGGTCCTGCACACAAAGAAACATCTTGGCTTTCTGGGCCGCGGCCGCCATCAGCAATGCCTGGCTTTGTCCCTTGCACGCTTTCAATGCTGCCCCCGTGTAACCCATCTGCTGCGCTAGCTGAAGGCTTTCCAGGTCGGTCAGCGATTCATCGATCACCACTGGCCGGAGTTTGGAAGCCTCGTGCATCACATTGCCGCGCTGCGCTTTCAAGTCGCGAGCGGTCGGCTGCTCGATGTACTGAATGCGGGCGAAGGCGGCGGGCGTCGTCTCCTGCACCCGCTTCAGAAACTCCAATAGGTAACCGACGTGCGGGCAGCGCTCGTTGAAGTCGAGCGAGTAGAACCAGCGCTCCACACCACACGCGGGCTGCGTCTCAGCCGCCACGCGCTCGACGCGAACCACGCGTTCGACATCCCAAGTGAGGTCATCCCCGTTCAACTTGATCTTGAGATGGGTCAGGCCATTAAAACGAATCCACTCCGGCAAGGTCTCCGGCAAACCATCGTTCAGGCGCGTGCGGAGATCGGCATCCGTCAGGGGGTCGAGCGCCCCAATCAGGTGATACAGGGGCAGGCGCGGCTTGGGCTGGCGCAGGACGTAGCGGTCCAGGTACTCGCCGCGGAAGTCTGCTCCCAGATAGTGCGACAGATCGTGGGTCATGAACTCCGGCCCGTACGTGTGGTAGCAATTCAGGCCGTGCGCTTTGCCGAAGGCATCGTGGAGGGCAGCATCAAACGCGCTGGCGACCACCAGCGTGCAAAGCTTGGGGATCGGCTCCGCAAGATGCAATTCCCGCGTGACTTGTACGGCCGCTTCCAGGTAGGCCGGCTCCAAGGCGCAATTCAGATCGATGGGATGACCTCCCTCGTGATAGCTGGCAGTGATCTGGACGAGGCGCTGTGCCAGCGCTTTCATGGCCGCCAGGGTGGTGTCGTAGGACAGCACCTTGGAGGGGAACGACCAGACATTACCCAGCGGCATCGAGCCGAAACCGCGGGCAACCTGGCCGCTGACCGTGCGCACCACGCACTGCACATTCAGTAAGGTCGCCCGGTCCACGGCCACGCCGCCGAACTTGATCGGGGTTCGGTAGCGAAAGTCCTCGTAGGAATGGGTGATTTCATCAATACGAATGTCCGTGGGTTTCAGGCTAGGCGTCGAACCGGGACGGAATACGGCTTCGGACATGATGCATCTCTCGCTGAGTTGGTAGGGGCCTGTTCATTATCAAACGCGCGGACCGGCACAGCAAACGATTTTTCTTCCCGGCCGAGCCGAGAAGAGCTATCCAGGATCCGCGGAGGGCCCGGAGCCCTGATTTCTGCTCCTGCTCATGCGAGCGGTTGCTATACTGCCTCGAAAGGCGAAGCGAGATTGCGCCCCCAACCAGGAGCCAGTGCCAGAAGCCATGCACGCACAACAAGTCGTCATTCGCGATGCGTACCACGTCGAGGTCCGTGAGGTGGAACTTCCCCCGCCGGCCGCCAATCAGATTCTGGTGGCAACCGAGGCAAGTGCCGTCAGCGCCGGCACCGAGCTGGCGGTCTACACGGGGACGCATCAATGGCTGAAGGATCCCAGCCTGCCGGACTGGAAATTCCCATTCCGTCCAGGATACAGCGCGGCCGGCACCGTGGTGGCGGTCGGCTCAGCGGTCCAGGGTTGGCAACCCGGCGACCGGGTGAGCTATCCAGGCAATCATGCCTCCGCCGAGCTGTTGACGTTGGGTCACGAACGCGGCCGGCTGTGGAAGCTGCCGCCGGGACTCAGTGCAGAGAAGGCGGCGCTAGCGTGCATCGCCCGTTACGGCATGGGAGCGAGCATCCGGGTCGGGATTACACTGGGCCGGTCCGCGGCGGTGCTGGGATTGGGAGTCATTGGACAATTCACGCTGCGCTGCTTGTTGGCCGCTGGGGCTTGTCCCGTGGTCGGCATCGATGGCGTGCGGCTACGGCGTGAAGCGGCCCGAGCGGCGGGAGCCGATCACGTCCTCGACCCGTCGGCCGGCGCTCTCCGAGAGCAGCTCGATCTGATCCTGGGTACGCGGGGAGCCGAAATCGTGGCCGATGCAACGGGCATCCCTGACACGGTGCCGGCCGCGATGGCCTTGGCGTGTGACGGAGGCCAAGTGGTCGTGGTCGGCAGCCCGCGCGGGCGGGTCAAGGAAGTCAACTTCTATGACGATCTGCACCGTCGGTATTTGGAGGTGACCGGGGCGCACGGCAATATGCTCTTCGAGCCGGCGCACACACGTTTAGCCGGGGCGTGGGACATCAACAAGGCGCAGACCTGGCTGCTGGCGGCGCTGGCGACGGGACGGCTGAACCTGGCCGGGCTGGTGAGCCATCGCATTGCGCCGGCCGGGCTGGGCGATGCCTATGAAGGGTTGCTTAAGAAGAAGGAAGAGTACCTGGGCGTGGTAGTGCGCTGGACCTGAACCAAGGGGCCGGTCCAGGCAAATGCGCTTTACCCTTGCCGGTCCAGTTCGCCGAAAAGTTCCCGCAGTGGCAGCACGAACCCGGGCAGCACCGGAGCGCCATCCAGCGTATCGGCCTCGGTCAGGACGGCCACGGCAGAATCGGGGGATGTGTAGACGGAGACGGTCCGTGCCTCGGGGTCCACTTCCCAGACCAGACGGACACCCACGGCGAAGAAGTCTTGCCGTTTGCGGTGCATCTCCGCGGGCGTGTTGCTGCGGCTGAGCACCTCAACGGCCAGGTCCGGGGCCAGCGT
>JBGQLF010000180.1:0-10835 GCA_041499985.1 Gemmataceae bacterium | reverse complement strand
GTCCTCGGCGACCTTGCGCACCTTCGCCTCGGCAAACCTAGCGAGCGTCCGCCCTTGTTCCAGCGCACACTGGGCCTTGATATTGAAATAGTCCGCAGGGGCGATGCCGACGGCGTCCTTGGCGACCAATTCGTTGATGCGCTTGAGCAGGTCCCGGTGGGTTTCACGGGCCTTTTGCAGGTCGCCTGTTTCACGTTGAATTACCGCCAGCTGATTTACAGATGCAAACAAGAATAGTGTGTTGTAGGGATGCCCCGTTCCGGCCGGGAGTTTGGTCAATGCCTCAAAGTTCTTGACGGCCTTTTCCGTCTCGTCCAAAGCGTTTTTTTCTCCCATGCGGTGTGCGATGAACGCCAGATTGAGAAGCACGCTCGCCTCGGTCTGCTGAGCTTGTGCATTATTCGGATCCGTCTTTCGCACTTCGGCCGTCAGCGTCCGGACGCGTTCCAGGTTGGTCGTCGCCTCGCGCAGCCGCCCCAGCTTCACGAAGAAACTCGATTGATCCCGTAGTGTCTCGGCCAATTTTTGGCGGCCCACGGCATCCTCCAGGGACCCTTGGGTTAACCCTTCATAGTGCCGAATCGCTTCTTGATAGAGCGGCTCGGCGTCCTCTGTTTCATCGGAGGACCGATGCACATTGGCCGAATAACGACAAACGACTGCCATTCGTTTTTGCATTTCGCAATCCTCCTCCAACCCGTGCCGGAAGAGGTCGCGGCAAGCCACCAGCGCGGACTTGAGGAGTACCTTGCGCTTAGGGTGCAGCGCGGGGTCGGACGCAAAATGAACGTCGCCGGCCTGGATCAGCTCCACGCTGTTGAGGAATTGTTCGCGCGCCGTCGCGTAGTTGGCTTCCGCAATCCGCCGCTGCTTTTCCGTCTCCTTCTGCCCCGCTAACGCAACCGCCGTGATCACCGCCAGCCCCACTACCGCCGACACCAGAAACACCGCCGCCCCCACCACCGCCGCCCGATGCCGACGCCCCCATCGCCCAACCTTGGCCGTCCACGGTTCCGGATACGCCGCCACCGGCTCGTCCGCCAGCCAGTGCTCGATGTCCTCGGCCAGGTTCTTCGCGCTCTCGTACCGGTCCTTCATGGCGAACGACATGGCCTTGCGGCAAATCGCGTCGAGCGGCGGGGGGACGTTCGGGTTCATCTCGCGCGGCGACTTGTATTCGCCCTTTTGCACCTTGGCCAGGATCGCCGCTTTCCTTTTCTCGGGGTTTTTCTCATCACTCGTGTAGGCGCGTTGTCCGGCCAGCAGCTCGCAAAGAATAGCGCCGAGACTGTAGACATCGCTGGTGTTCCCTAGGTCGGTGCGGCCCAACGCTTGCTCCGGGCTCATGTAGGGAATCGTTCCTTTGAGCAAACCCGGCAAGGTTTCATCCAGTTCGTTGCCGGGCGGCGGCTGAACCGGAGGCTCGTCGGCCGGCGATTGCGCGGGCATTACGTCGACACCCGTCTTGGTCATGCCCCAGTCGATTACCCACGTCTCGCCGAACCGTCCGATCATTACATTCTTCGGCTTCAAATCGCGATGGAGGACGCCGCGGCTGTGGGCGTAGGCGACGGCATTGCAAACATCGACAAACCGGCGCAGGAGTTGCCGAAACGCCAGACTGCGCTCGCTCGCGTCGCGGCCCGGTTTCCGATCGGCGTCATGGAAGCTGTTGATCGCTGCCGTGAGAGGCCCGCCGGAAAGGAAACGCATCACGTAGTAAGGTCGGCCGAGCGCATCATGGCCCATGTCATGAATCGGCACGACGCCGGGATGCTCCAGCTGGCCGGTGACTTTCCCTTCAAGCAGCAAGCGACCGCGCGTTTGGGGCTGATCCGCGAAGTCAGGCTTGATCTCCTTGAGGGCAACATTTCGGTCCAGTTCCGTGTCCCTGGCCAACCAGACGATCCCTTGCCCGCCGTCATCGTACCGATGGAGCTTCTGGTACCGCGCTCCGTTCGGCGACGGGTGATGATCGACAGTGGATGGCTCCGTACGATCCAGGAGCATCGAGAGGCCCGCTTGCAGGTCCTCGTCGTCAATCGGCGTCAGCCAGGACGCCATGGTCGATGCCCAGGAAAGCGCCCGCAAGCTTTTCACCAGATCGTTGTCGTGCGCCTTAACGTGCTGCACGATCAGGGCGTCGAGCGCGGCCGACTGCTCGGCTGTCAGTTTCCCCGTGTCCACCAGGATCTGCCCCAGCGGCTTCGCCTTGTCTTGCACCCAGCTGCTCATACCGGCCAGCAGATCGTCCCGGCTGATGAAGTTCAACTGGACGGCGAGAACGCCAAACAACAAATTGCGATCGGACCGCAAACGATCCGAGGATTGGAGCATGGCGGCGACTCCGTCAGGTAGAGGATACGTGACGTAAACGCATCCAGTCTAACAAATGATGAGGCAGCCGCCAGCAGTTTTCGGTTAGTTCGCGAGCATCAAAGCCGGTTTGCAGGACATTGGTGAAGGTGTTCCGTGGGCCAGATCGTTGCGCGCGTCGGTCACATCGACCGGCGCATCGAACCGCCCGGGAACACACCGGATAGCCGTGGACAAAGCAGATATTGATCGTTGCAGGGAGCTGCAGGAAACTCCCTGGAATCTATGGATTCTCTGGGGTCCGAACCGCAAAACCCGTGGTCCCCCAAAGAGCTACCGTCGCTCTCCCGCCCCAGAATACCCTTCAACAGGCGATGTTTACGGAAAGCGGCCTTACCGCGCACAATCAGCTCGGACCGCTAGCCTCATCATCGCAGCCCGTTCTGCCTTTCACCGCTCGGCAAGCTGAACCAATTCCGCGCCTGTCCCGCCATTTCGCCCATTTAACTAACTAAACGACCCATAATTGCATGGATATTAGAGCCTGGCTGCCGGCCCGGAACTGCCTGGGAAGATGATCAAGGACGACAGAAGGACCCTCGGCGAGAGCCACGCAAGAGAAAGCGACCGGCAGATCACCCTTCGGCATTCGTCCGTGCCCTGGCACTCACGGGAGGACTCTCTTCTGGTATTTCTTCCCGATCCGGCGTTGGGTGAGGGCCGAGCGGCCAGGGGCGCGACCGGGGAGCTGGCACAACCCGAACACGACCAGCGCGCTGGGAGAAGGCCCTGAAAAGGCTCCCGTTCCCCCGCCGGTCCTCTCGCAGGGCGGCACCGCCGCGGGCTCTTTCGCCATCGAGACCAGGTCGCCTCCTTGCTCCTCCGGCGGCTTCGGGAGAGGCTCCGCAAAACTCTCGGCCTGGATCGGTTCGGGTTGGATGTCCCCGCCGCAGTGCTGCAAACGCAGGAGACGGCCGATCGCAGCGCTCGCGGCAACGCCGGCCCGGGAGAGGGCGTGAACCAGCGTGTCCGCGAGGTCTCCTCGCAGACCGTCGGGAACGAGCGCTGAAGCCACCGTCCTGACCGCTCCCTGGATCAGGCCAAGGCTTGTGCTCGCCAGCAGCCGCCCAGGGTCGCCCATGGCCCGGGCAACCGGGAGGAGTCCATCTTGGATCAGCGTCTCGCTCGCATCTGGCCGTCCTGTGCCGGCTCCCGGCTCCTCGCTCCCGTCGAGCAACTCCTCGGGGGTGAGCGGGCGCCGCCAGCGCCACGTCTCCTCCCGGCCGATCCGGAATTCGATCGGAACCTCTCCGGCGCTGGCGGAGGCCGGCGACGCGGCATTGGTCTCAGCTGCGTCCCCATCCCCTTCCCCCGGATCACCCGGTAAGTCCGCCTGCTGCTGCGAGAACAGGGGCGCTGCGTTCTTCAGAACGAGGTTGCTCTCGATGTCGATGCTGCCGGTCACCAAGGTTGCGACGAGGGCCAAACGGGCGTTGCTCAACGGCAAGAGAGCGGCGAGGATCTCCTCCGGATCCGCCGAAACAGACAAGGAATTAAACAGATCCTTGATGAGATTTTTCAAGACGAAGCGGCTGACGGACTCCGTTTCCCCATCCCCGACTTCACCGGTCAGAAAGATGTCGCCCCCTTCCTGTTCCTGCAGGAACGCGGTCGGATGCGGGAAGCCCGATGGGAATGCGCCTGCCAGCAGGAAGCCGTTGGCCGACCCGAGCAGGAGCGTGATCCGTCCGTCGCCGTTATGGGCGACCAACAAGTCCGGGAAAGAATCCCCATTGAAATCACCGACCAGCGCCGCCACGGGTCTCACACCACCGGAGGGGACATCGACCCGCCCGGGCTGGAGGAAGTCCGGGAGCAACGTGACCGTGTTCGACGGCGGGTTCACGGTCCCCACCCCGGGCCCGAAGGGGAAGACTTGTCCGGGTCCGCCGCCCACGGGACGGAAGGAACGCGCGCGGTCATCAAAGAAGCCGCTGCCCACGCCGAGAAGAAGTAGCGAGACGTCGTTGGACTGACTATCACTGACCAGGATGTCCGGAATGCCGTCGCGCACCCCGCGGGGGCCACTGACGTCTTGCACCGTTGTCGAGACCGGCCCCCTGCCGGCACGCAGCCGAGGCCCGGGGACCAATGTCCAGGTGACGCCTTGCCCCTGGCCGAGCAAGACGGTGACATCATTGGAGCCTTCGTTGGCCACTACCAGGTCGTCCCGTCCATCCTTGTTTAGGTCCTTGATAGTCACCGCGGCCGGGTTGGTACCGGTGAAGCGCTGGATCGGGTGGGCGGTGTCAAAGTTGCCGTTGCCCGTGCCGAGGAACACCAGCACGCTGTTATCGCCGCTGTTGACCACCACGAGGTCCTTGAGGCCATCCTGGTTCAGATCGGCGACACCGACGGCACGGGGGGTGCGCAACCCGTTGGCGTGGTTGAGAATCTCGCGCGATGGCCCCTTCCCGAGCTGGACGAGCAGCCGATCGCGCGCCTCGTTGACCAGGACGAAATCATCCTTGCCATCGCCATCCAGATCCGCCACGGCCAGGGCGATGTTCCGGCTCGCAGGGCGGAACGGCTCGAACGTCCCATCGCCGGTGTTGCGCAGCAGCAGCACGTCGCCGAACTCGTTGCCGACCAGCAGGTCGATCTGGTCCTGGGCGTCGACGCGTTTGTCCCCATTGTCGTCGGTCACCTGAGCAGCCGTGAGGCCGGTGGGCGCGTCGCCCACGGGCACCCGCATCTTCTCGACGAACCCGCCCTTGCCATCGCCGAGGAAGATCGAGACGTCCCGACTCCCTTCGTTGAGGATGGCCAGATCGGGATACGGATCGCGGTTGAACAAGCCGGTGACGACGACGGTGGGACGGAGGCCGGCCGTGAAGGCCACGGGGATCTCCGGATTGAGAAAGCCCCCCGTGCCGGTACCTCGCAGCAGCGCGAAGCGGTCCGCGCCGCCGTTGAGGACGACCAGGTCCAGGAGATGGTCGGCATCGACGAAGGCCGCGGCGAGGCCGATCGTCTGTTCGCGGGAGCGGATCACCTGGTCTGGGCCGAGCTGCTCCACGCCATAGGGGCCGGTCCCGGCGCGGAACCGTAACTCCCTGGAGAAGGGCTGGTCCCTGCGGTTGGTCAGGACGCTGACGTCGCCCGAGAACTGGTTCGTGACCACGATGTCCAGACGGCCGTCACCATCGACATCGACCAGGGCGAGGTCCGAGGGACTCACCCCCACCCGAAGGCGCCGATCCGGAGTCGGGCCGAAGCCGCCGGCCGTGTTCTGATAGTAGACGAAGACCTCGCCGGAACCGGCCGCGACGACGACCAGGTCTCCGCGGCCATCACCGTTGAGGTCGGCCGCGGCGATCCGGACAGGCAACACTCCCGGTACCTCGAGGTCGAGCGTCCTCGTCCAGGTGCCGTTGGGCTGGCGTGCGTAGAGCGAGACGGCAGGCCGCCCGGCGTCGAGGGCGGCCAGCAGCAGACCGCGGCGAGTCGAAACCCCGGCCAGGTCGCGGGCGGCCAGACGCGGATCGAAGACGCCCCGAGGATCGGCATTGATGGTCAGCAGCGCGTCGAGAGCACCGAAGGTACCGGGCCGGCCCAGCCGGAGAAGGATTTCGCCCTCCCGGCTGACAATGGTCACATCCGGCGTCCCATCGCCGTTGACATCCTGCCACAGCGGCGTGGCTCGGAGCGGATTCGAGATGGTGCCAGCGGCCCCGAAGACCCCGTGGCCCAGTCCCTGCAAGACAGAGACATCGGCTCCCAGGGAATCCGCAGTGGCCAGGTCCAGTATGCCGTCGCCGTCGAAGTCGCCCGTCACTAGGGCCGTCGGAGTATTGCTCACCCGCGGCTGCTGCGCCTCGATCTGAAAGGTTCCGTTTCCCAGGCCGCGGAGAATGGCCAGGTCGCCGGAACCCCGATCGGCCACCTTGGCTACCGCGAGGTCCAGGATCCCATCGCCGTCAAAGTCGCCCGTCACCAGGGCCTGCGGGATATCTCCCACCGGCAACGGCTGCTGCAACTTGCGGAACGATCCGTTCCCTCGACCGAGGAGGACCACCACATCCCGGGAAACCAAATTGGCGACCGCCAAGTCCGGCCGGCCGTCACGATTGAAGTCGCCCGTCACGAGGGAGACGGGACCTGCCACAAGCGGCTCTGTGACCGGCAAATCCTCCTCCGGGGACTCTCCCACCGGGAACCGCTGCTGGCGGGCGAACGTCCCATCCCCCTGCCCCAGGAGGACCGAAACGTTGTCCGATTCCTTATTCGCCGTGGCGAGATCCGGCAAATCCTGGTCGTTGATCCGGCCGTCGCCGTTGTCGTCGGAGAACTGGCCGACCACGAGGGCCGCGGGGTTCTTGCCCACGGTAAACCGCCCGCGGCTACGAAACTTCCCATCGCCGAGCCCCACGAAGATCTCGACCTGGTCGCTTTGCTCATCGTCAGTCGCCAGTCCGACCGCCAGATCGAGGCGCCCGTCGCCGTTGAAGTCGCCGGCCGCGAGGGCGGTCGGTTGCTTCGTCAGCGCGATCGGCTCTTGGCCCTGAAAAGTCCCATCACCCAAGCCCAGGAGCACGACGAGGTTTTGGGCCTGGCGGTTGGCGACCACGAGGTCCACATTGCGGTCGCCGTTGAAGTAGTTGGCCACGATGGCCACCGGTTGCTCCGCAACCGGGAACAGTTTCTGGTTCTGGAAGGTACCGTCGCCGACACCCAGGAGCACGGCCACGTCGCCAGAGCCGTTGTTGGCGACGGCGAGGTCGAGTCGGCCATCGCCGTTGAAGTCCGCCGTGGCCACGGCCTTGGGGGCAACACCCACTGGGAATCCCTCCGGGTTCTGAAATGTGCCGTTCCCCAGACCCAGGAGGAGGACCACGGCGTCGGACCCCTGGTTGGCGACAGCGAGGTCGAGACGACCGTCGCCGTTGAAATCACCCGTGGCCACGGCATATGGCCGGCCCTCCACTACCAGCCTCATCTCGGGCTGAAACGTCCCGTTGCCCGCGTTCCGAAGGACCGAGACGTCGCGGGTGACCGCATTCGCGGTCGCCAGGTCCGGCCGGCCGTCGCCATCGAAGTCGCCCGCCGCCAGAGTATACGGCCTCCCCAGCAAAGGGGAGCTCTTCTCCGGTACGCGGAAGTCCCCGGTCCGCGTGCCGCGGAGGAGCGTCACTTCGAAGCCAGGAAAACTCCCCACTACAAGATCAGCGGCATCCCGATCGTCGACGCGGCCGTCGCCGTTGTCGTCGGTAAACTGGCCGGCGACGAGAACGCTGGGCTCCTTGTCCACCGCTACCTGCCCGCGGCTGCGAAACGCTCCGCCCCCCTGGCCCAGAAAAATAGCGACCTGGTTGCCCTGTGGGTCCCCTGTCTCCAGCCCGACCGCGAGATCCAGAAGGCCGTCGCCGTTGAAATCACTCGTCGCCAGGCCACGGGTCGGGTTCCGCGGCAGCTCGAACCGCTTCGGCCTCTGGAACGTACCGTCGCCCTGTCCCAGAAGCAGCACGACCTCTGGAAGATCCAAATCCCCCGAGCCTTTTTTCGCCAACGCCAGGTCAAGGCGCCCGTCGCCATCGAAGTCACCGGTCACCAGCACCGTCGGCCGGCCGCCCACGGTGACCGACTGCCGCATGCCCAACGGCTCGTTGCGGGCGCCCAGGAGGACGGATACAGTGCCGGAAACGCCAACGGCTGCCAGGTCGAGGTAGCCGTCGCCGTTGAAGTCGCCCCTCGTCAGCGCCGCCAGCCTCTCGTCGAATGAGAAGATCCTTTGGTTCTGAAACGTCCCGTCGCCCAGCCCCAGCAGAAGAGAAAGACTGGCGGAGCTTTCCGAGCCGGCAACCAGGTCGAGGCGGCCGTCGCCGTTGAAGTCGCCCGTGACCAGGGCCGTGGGGGTGCGCACCACCGGGAGGGGCGCAAACGGTGGAGAAGCGGGCAGCCATTCCGTGGTCAGGCGATAGGTGCCGGTCCCGGGGCCCAGGGCCTCGACCTCGAGAAAATAGGGGGTGCCGTCGGGGTTTCCTTCCAGGTGCTGGACAAGGACATCGTCCAGCCGGTCACTGGCTCCCCCCTCACTCTGGACGAGGAGCTGGCCCTGTCCGTTCCACAGCGACAGCCGCGTGGGAACGCCGACGGTTTCGACGCGCGCGGTCAGCCGGCCCGACGCGGTTACTGGTAGGCGAAAAAAGTCTGGATTACCGGCGGCCACGGTACCCGCCGTGCAGGAATTGACCGTAATCGTGTTGGCAGCACGCGGGGTGTCGTTGGGTTCGACCTCCGGCAGGCAGCTCGCGCGCGGGTCGCCGTCGAGCAACGTCCGCGCTTCGAGCCGCTCCACGCTCAAGGTCAAGCGCGCTGGTCTCGGCCTCCGCCTGGGAAGACACCCTCCCCGTGTCCCCCAACCAGCGACTTTCCAGACCCGGGACCAGAGGGAAAGAGGCATGGTGGCAGCTCCTTCGGCGATCAGCGGTGTGAAACAGCTCGAGCCGCTCAGCAATGGGATTGACCGGGAGGACTGCCCGAAGCGGTCGAATCTTCGGCGGCTCAGTATAACCGAGCGGCCCCGGGGAAACAGCTTATTTTGCAGGTCCGCACGTGGGGTCGTGCGCGCGACACGGTTGTTCCGGGCAACCGGCTGCGTCCAGCCGCTCTGCCTTCGCGGAGGGTGCTACACGCTCGCAAAAAAATTCCAGAATTCGTGACCCTCCCGGGCAGTGGCTTACGCTTAGCATATATAGAGAGACGGAGCGACCGGGGCGATGCGGCGGGCCGCTGAGCCCTTGAGTACCGCGGAGAAAGCAGCGCCATCCAGTGGATTCGCCGATCGACGAATCGCTAGTGGGCACACCCGGGCTGGTGCGCCCCGGTGCACGCTTGAACCGGACCCACCACCATGCAAAGCCGCTTGGCCTTCACCTAGGTTGCTCCAGTCTCGAACAAACACGCGCCCTTTCTGCGCCGGTTTCGTTCCGGCGTCGTATAAGTAATAAGAACGCCTCCAAGAACCGGGACAGGACTCGTGCTTTGAGGGGTCCTGTCCCGGTTCTTGAAGGCGTTCGAAGAATCGCCGCCTCCTTTGAGAGCAGCATCGAGCCAAGCTCCGGCTCCGTGCGAGAAAGGAAGACCATGCTCGGCCGAAGATGGTACCGTTTTGGCAACCGGAAGTCGCGATCTTCCGCGCAGGCCGCCAAGCCGGCTGCGTGCCGCAAGTCTCGGTCCCTTCACCTCGAGGCTCTGGAGGATCGCTGCCTGCTCGCGACGCTCCTGGCGCTCAAGGCGACCAGCCCCAGCCAGCTGTGGCGCTTCGACAGCACCAGCCCGGGCAACATCTTGAGCAAGACAACCATCACGGGCCTGCCGGCGAACACGCGGATCGAGGCCATCGATTATCGGCCGGCTAACGGTCAGCTGTACGGGCTGGGCAGCAACAGTCGCCTGTACACGATCAACTACACGATCAACCTCACGACGGGGACCGCGACCGCAGCTGCCACCGCGGTTGGGACTCAGTTCGACCAGGTGGCACCGTTGGCAACCCTGAACGGTGGTCCCTACGGGTTCGACTTCAACCCCGTCCGGGATGAGATCCGGGTGATCACGGACGACGGCCAAAACTATCGCCTGAACCCGAATACCGGACAGGTCATTGACGCGAATGCCAATCAGGCCGGCGTCCAGCTGGACGCCCCCTTGGGGTTCAACAGCCCCAATGATGACTCGTTCAACATCCATGGCCTCGCCTACACCAACAATGTTGCCGGCGCGATCTCCACCCAGCTGTTCGGAATTGATCCCGGGCAGCAGGCGGTGTGGAGCCTCACGTCGTTCAACGCCAGTGCCCATGATGAAGCCAAGGTGGCTCGTGTCGGTGGTACCCCGAGTTTCCCCTTTAACATAACTAACTTCTGTGGCTTCGACATTGCTTCGGACGGCACCGCGTATGCCTCGCTGGTCAACGCGGCT
This sequence comes from Gemmataceae bacterium, assembly GCA_041499985.1. Taxonomy (GTDB): domain Bacteria; phylum Planctomycetota; class Planctomycetia; order Gemmatales; family Gemmataceae; genus JBGQLF01. Next base: position 536 of record JBGQLF010000180.1, on the reverse strand, counting down.
CAGCAGAGCGTCGGGTACCAGCTGTATACGTTCACCTTCAGCGGGACCGGGAGTTCGGTGAGTATCCGGAACTTTACCCAGAAGAGCCCGATCGGCGATGGAAAAACGACGATCGACGATCTGGCCGTGATACCTGCTGTGGCGGGCCAGCTGCAATTCAGCGCGGCGGCCTACAACGTCGCCGAGAACGGCGGTAGCGCCACCATCACCGTCAACCGCGTCAACGGCCTCAGCGGTACGGTGACGGTAGCCTACGCCACCAGCAACGGCACCGCCACCTCCGGGGCCGACTACACCGCCACCTCCGGCACGCTCACCTTCAACCAGAATGAGACCAGCAAAACCTTCACGGTGCCGATCCTCGACGACCTGCTGGTTGAGGGCAACGAGACCATCAACCTCACGTTGAGCAACCCCAGCGGCGGCGCCACCCTGATCAGCCCGAGCACGGCGGTGTTGACGATCGTGGACAACGACAGCTACGGTCAGTTGCAATTCAGCGCGGCGGCGTACAGCATCGCCGAGAACGGCGTTTT
>JBGQLF010000179.1:0-10865 GCA_041499985.1 Gemmataceae bacterium | reverse complement strand
GCTCCCGACAGCGGCGTTAGTGGATTATGAGCTGACACTGAGCATGCCGCCTGGGCTGACGGCCGCGGTGGGCGTCGACTCGCTGACTCACGCACTGGAAGCCTATGTCTCGAAAAAGGCCCACGAACTGACCGATCTGGTCGCGTTGGAAGCGGCCCGGCTGATTGCGACCAACCTGCGCACCGCCTTCCGGAAGCCGCACAACCGCGCTGCCCGTGCGGCGATGATGCGCGGAGCGACCCTTGGAGGCATGGCCTTCAGCAACGCCAGCGTCGCGCTCGTCCACGGCATGTCGCGGCCGATCGGGGCCTACTTCCATATTCCGCATGGTCTGTCCAACGCAATGCTGCTCCCGGCCGTCACCGCGTTCAGCGTCAGCGGCGCACCCGACCGCTATGCCCACATCGCCCGCCATATGGGCGTCAGTCAAGCGGACGATGACCAGCGCGCTTGCCAGGACCTGGTCGCGGTCCTCGCGCAACTCAATCGCGACTTGCAAGTGCCCTCGCTCAAGGAGTATGGCATTGACCGCGGCGACTTTGAACGCGTCGTCAACCAGATGGCCCAGGACGCGTTAGCCAGTGGGTCCCCGGCTTTCAATCCGCGTATCCCGACGGCCGAGCAGATCGTGGAGCTGTATCAGCAATGCTATGCGTGAGTCGACAAGGAAATGCTACTCAACGGGTCAACAGGTCCTCCAGCCGCCTGCCCGGTTCGATGTCCACGGGCTCCTGCCCTTTTCGGAAAACGCGCGCCGGAGCGCCCGCAAGCCAGATTTCCCCCTGTGCGATCCGCAATATGCAACCTTCCCAGAGGCCGATTACCGGCGTCGCGTTCAGCTCGTGAAATTCGCGCAGGCGGTCATCGCGCGTTTCGCCAAAGTGTTCGTGATACGCCTCGTCGCGCTTCACGTAGGTTGTGCCGCTGAAGTAGTGCGGATTGATCTGGAACGGCACCAGTCCCAGCGCATCCAGGCTGGGCGGCAAAATGATCGGCATATCGTTCGTGGTCTTGATCGTCGGACAGGCGACATTGGTCCCGGCGCTCACTCCCAGGTAAGGGATGCCGCTCCGGACCCGTTCACGAATCAGGTCGAGGAGATCGTAGCGGTAAAGATCCCGCAGCAGCCGAAACGTGTTGCCGCCCCCTATGAAAATAGCTTGCGCTGCCCGAACCGCAGCTTGTGGGTCCGGATGGCGATGAATGCCGTCCAGCGCGTAGCCAGCGTTCAGCTGCTTGTCGAGCATCGCCTGGAGGTACGCGTCATGATCTTGCAGGGCATAGGGAACGAAGAGGATCCGCTCGACGCTGCCGAACAGACCGCGCACCTGCTCGGTCAGGAAGGCGATCCGCTCCGGAGTCCGAAGTCCGCCGCTGCTGAGTAGGAGGCGCATCGTGAACTCCCTTTACCCGGCGCTCCCATCGTTGACGGATCCCAACCCGCGGCGCTGGAATTCCTGGAGCACCGCCAGGCCATCCGGGCAGAAAGCCTGATGACGGATTCGTTCCGCGACCTCGGCAAGCGGGACAAACTCGCCACTCACGATCTCCTCTGTCTGTAAGCGAAACGGTCCCTCGTGTTCCACGCGGTAGACCATGCTGTGCACCACAGTCGTCTCGTCCGCGTAGCGGAAGGGAAAGAGCGTTTTCAGCTCTACTTCAACGCCAAGCTCTTCGCGGGCCTCGCGCCGGCCGCCCACCTCGAACGATTCCCCTGCGGTCAGCACGCCGCCGATGGTCACGTCCCAGTGCGAGGGGTAGACATCCTTTGCCGCCGTTCGCAAGTGGAGAAACAGCTCACCGCGGCGGTTGAAAACCAGCAGATACACGCAGCGGTGCGGCAAGCGCCGAGCGCGCATGCCGGCGCGCGGCACCGTGCCGAGGATGCGCCCTTGGTCGTCCAGCACATCGACGAGTTCATTTCCCGGGTCCGTTCGCATGGTTGCAGATCCTCGGAGCCTAGCTTTCGCAATTCAGGAGCCACCATCCTATCCCGGATCGGTGCGTCAAGCGATAGAATTGGCGGAGGGGAGCCGGCCCGGCCTGGTTTCGGTGACGGAGGGACTTTATGACGACGTACGCCTCCGATCTCAACTCAGTCCGTCAGGCGGCCCAGCGGATTTCCGCATGGGCCCATCGCACTCCCGTGATGACCTGCGCAACGCTCGACCGTTTGGCGGAACGGGCGCTGTTCTTCAAGTGCGAACACTTGCAGAAGGCAGGTGCCTTCAAGTTTCGCGGAGCGTGCAACGCCGTGATGAAGCTAGATGCAGGAGTTGCCGCCCGCGGTGTCGTTACGCATAGTTCGGGCAACCACGCACAGGCATTGGCCCTGGCGGCCCAGCTGCGCGGCATTCCGGCGCATGTTGTGATGCCGCGCAATGCCTCCCCGGTGAAGCGCCGCGCCGTCGAGGGGTATGGCGGCCAGGTGATCGAGTGCGAGCCGACCCTGGCAGCACGCGAAGCAACCGCGACGGCGGTCCTTGCCGAGACAGGTGGAACCTTGGTCCCCCCCTACAACGATCCGGACGTCCTCGCCGGCCAGGGCACCGTCGCTCTGGAGCTTCTGGAACAGGTTCCCGATCTGGATGCCCTCGTGGCACCGGTCGGTGGCGGTGGCCTTGTGGGGGGCTTGTGCGTGGCGGCCAAGGAGCTCCAACCGTCGCTGCGCATCTTTGCCGCCGAGCCGCTCGGCGCCGATGACGCGGCGCGATCGAAGGCGATGGGGATGCTGATCCCGCAGACGGCGCCGCGCACCATCGCAGACGGGTTACTCACAAGTCTGGGTAGCCTGACCTGGCCCATTCTGCGCGATCACGTCGAGCGCGTCATTACGGTGCAAGAAGACGAGATTATCCGCGCCATGCGTCTCGCGTGGGAACGGGCAAAGCTGCTCATCGAGCCGAGCGCCGCAGTGGCGGTGGCGGCCGTGCTCTCGACAGAGTTCCGGGCGCTCACGCAGGTGAGCCGGGTGGGAGTGGTGCTGAGTGGGGGTAACGTCAACCTGGACCAACTGCCCTGGTGAAGGGGAGAACGGAACGTTTAGCCCTGAGTGCTCAGGGCTAAACCGTGGTAGATTTTAGTCTCTCTGGAGCAAGTAACTCGTGTAAGGTATCCGCCCTGGACTTGTGGCAAGACTGGCCCTTGGAGGCTGAGCCCCTACTTGTCGTGTGGACAGGGCCAGTGGGTTCTGCGGTTGGAGGAAGTCCCACTCATCCCGCCGCGCGGCGCCCTGAGGTTTGGCCGGACGAGGCGCGGGCATCTCTTCCGGGTCCGGGCCCGGGATCGTTTCGACACCGTGAAGGATCGGCACCGCGGTGGCCACGACCGCAAGTTCGCGATCGAGGATTTCCAGGGTTCGGGGATGGCTGGGCGTGCCGAAATGGAACACATCGACCGCGTGCACATTCTCGGCACCATCCAGCCAGGCGCCGTTCCAGATGCAACCGCTGGCCAGGATGTTCACGATCCGATGCGCATTCTCGGGCCGATCCCCCGGGATATTGTCGAAGGTGTTGCCGCCGCAGTAGACGAGCAAGTCGATGTCGATCCCGTCGTTTTTCACGTGGTGGCTGATATTGCGGGCCAGGTTCGCCCCGAAGCTGAAACCCAAGAGCACAAAGCGTGCCTCCGGATCCTCGTGGTGGATCCGCCGGATTTCCTTCTCGAAGTAGCTGGCGTGGTAGAGCTGGCCGTAATAGGTCTTGTGGAAGCCCAGTTTCTGGAGGTGATCGCGAACACCGGTCATATTCGCCAGATTCACAGGATCCAGGCCGTTGATAAGAAAAATGTACACCTGGTTCCGACAGCCGTCCGGCAGTGCCTGACAGGGCTGCATCAGCTCGTGAGCTGGGGGCGGCACGGGATAATAGGGTTTGAGACATCCTCCGACGGCCGTTGCACTTGCTGCCAGGATGATCGATCCCAGCAGCCGGCGCCATTGTTGCGGCGGCTTCATGCTGCGCTCCCCAGGCGTTGGCGGTCCCTACTTCGGGGCGGCGGCTCCGTCCGCACAGCGGGCCCCGAATGCCGGGCTTGGCGAAGTCGTCTGCCTGACGGCATCCTCGCCAGCTTTACAGTTTTCGTCCGCCTTCACTGGGGAACTACATCGGAACAGTGTGGGTAAGGCGGCCAAAGCCGCCGTGGGGATCAGGGTATAACGAGGAAATGCAGGGTAACGGGCCGGCCCCGGTTCGCGGGGTCGAACGGATCGGGTGTGGACGATCCGTTAGTGGGTGGTGCTCTCGCCCCAGATCCGCAACCCGAAGCCCTCCAGGTCGATGTCTTCACTCTTCTCGGGCTCGCCCGGGCCACCGCGCTCCAGACTGACGCGGAGAAAGCCCCACAGGCTCGTCGGTTCGCCCGTATGATCGTAACCATCGGCATCCGCATCACTCTCCAGCAGCCAGCGCCACGTACGGCGTTCGCTGCCGGGGTCCGCTTCTTCTTGCCAGCCTTTGAGGACGCGCGCCACCGCTTGGATGGCGCTGCGCCAGGTTTTTGGATCCTCGATGTGGATCCGCGCTTCGTCGGGACCGATTTCCGCTTCAGTACGCGGAAGGTTGCGGACCGCTTCGAAGAGGCGGTGTTCCAGAACCGCCGCACGCCACGGCGACCATAGGTGAAAGGTGACGTGGGGCGTCTCGAACGCCAGGCCGTAGAAGTCAACGCGCATGCTTCACCCCCTCGGCGGGCTGGGTGTTCGCCGCCGCACTGCAATCGTAGTCCTTGAATTGTACCAGCGAAAGGGGACTCCGTGGCCGGGGCGTTCATCGGCTCCGGCGCCGCGAGCGAAAGAAGGGTTTTTCCGTTGCATGACGAAAGTGCGTCCTATACATTCCAGGGCAGGCTCCTGACGCAACTTGTGTTTGCTTCTTAGTTTCAGCCGAGTGGAGTGCTTTCATGGGATCGAACGAGGCCAAGGGGGATGTCCTGGTCCAGGCGCCGCCCGCGCCACAGGGGCTGCGCTTTAAGCTTTCGGTCATGATGTTCCTGGAGTTCTTCATCTGGGGCGCCTGGCTGCCGAAGATCTTTGGCTACCTCGACACGCTGAAGTTCAGCTCCGACCAACAGGGTTGGATCCTGAACGCCTTTGCCATCGCCTCGCTCACGGCGATGTTCTTCAGCACTCAGTTCGTCGATCGGAATTTTGCGGCCGAGAAATTCCTGGCCTTCAGCCAGGCCGTCGGCGGTGTGGCGGTCCTGCTCCTGACGTGGACTACGGATTTCTGGCCGTTCTTTCTACTGATGCTGGTTCACTGCCTGTTCTACGTACCGACCATCTCCATCACCAATTCAATCGCCTTCGCCAACCTGGCCGACGCGAAGCGCGATTTCGGCCCGATCCGATTGTGGGGTACGATCGGCTGGATCGCCGCCAGCTGGCCCATGGTTTTCATCTTGACGGGAGAGGGTCAAGAAGCAAAGGAAGCGGTGCGCTATACCTACCTGGTGGCCGGCGTTGCGTCCCTGTTACTGGCCGCCTTCAGCTTGACGTTGCCGCACACGCCGCCAAAACCCGCCAGCCCCACGGGCGAAAAATTCGCCTGGCTGGAGGCCATGAAGCTGCTCCGCATTCCCTTTGTAGCGGTCTTGTTCGCGGTGACCTTTATCGATGCGATGGTCCACATGTGTTATTTCATCTATACCGATACCTACCTGATGCGCATCGGCATTCCCTCGAACTGGGTGATGCCGGTCATGAGCATCGGCCAGGTGGCAGAGATCGGCACGATGGCCGTGCTGGGGTATTGCCTGAAGGCACTTGGCTGGCGCTACACGATGGTCCTCGGCATTTTGGGCCATGCGGTTCGGTTTGCTGTTTTTGCCCTGGCGCCCTTCCCCGCGGTGGCGGTGGTCGCAAATATGCTCCACGGCATCTGTTACGCGTTCTTCTTTGCCACCGTTTACATTTTCGTCGATGAATTCTTTCCCAAGGACGCCCGCTCCAGCGCTCAGGGCCTGTTCAACTTCTTGATCCTGGGCCTGGGCCCGTTCGTGGCTAATTTTCTCTGGCCGTTCTTCGGCGACAAATACAAGGTCGACGGCAACGTGGATTTTCATCAACTCTTCCTGGTCCCCTCCGGCGTGGCATTCGTGGCGGCGCTGGTTCTGCTCGTCAGCTTCCATCCGCCTGAGAAGGCTCAGGCGGACCTCGAGAGTGAGCCGGGCGCAGCCCACTAAACTGGGGGGGAAGAGTTCTCCCTCTAGCTGCCAACCCGAGGTGCGCCTCGAGTTGGCAGCAAGAGGGAGAAAAGCATTCCCGCGCACTTTTGTCTGTATCGCGCCTGCCAGACCGGCCGATATTACGTACCAGGCACGGTCTTCCGCCGTGCACCTCTCTACCGCTTCCTCTCACGGTCCGACCCATGCAGGTTTTACCAAGTATTCCCGGTTACGAGCTGGTGAAGCGCCTCGGCGGTGGTCCGCTGACCTGGGTTTACTCGGCCCGCGACGGCACGGCCGACAGCGACTGTGCCGTCAAGCTCATTCGACCCGACTGGGCCGACCAGGCGACCGCCATCAAATTGCTCCAGCGGGAAGCGCGGGCAGGTCTGGCGATCAGCCATCCGCACTTGGTGCGCATCCTCCAGGCCCATGTCACGCGGCCTCCCTACTTTCTGGTAATGGAACTGCTCCCGGGTGAGGGTTTGCGGCCCCGGCTGCGGCGGGACTACCGGCTCGACCTGGCCACCGCAGTCTGGATCACCCGCCAGACGGCCGAGGCGTTGGCGGCGCTGCACCGAGCCGGTTTCATCCACGGGGACGTGAAGCCCGACAACATTCACCTCGTCGATGATGGGACGGCCAAACTGCTCGATCTCGGCTTCGCGCATCGCCCAGGTGAAAACGCGGTCCTCCTGCGTCAAGGCTATGTGCTCGGGACCGCCAATTACCTCGCCCCGGAGCTGTGTGCGAGCCACTCCGACGCGGACCAGAGTGCCGATTGGTTCAGCCTGGGCGTCGTCCTGTTCGAGATGTTGACGGGGCGTCTCCCCTACCCGCGCGGCTCCATGGAGCAGACTCTCCGGCGGCATCAGCTGGACCCGCCCGCGGACATTCGCCATCATGCTCTCGCCTTGCCACCTTCGCTCGTGACCCTGGTCGAGCGCCTGTTGGCGCATCGACCGGCCGAGCGGCCGCGTGCCGCCGCTGTGATCCAACAGCTCATCGCTTTGGAGATTGCCACACTTCGCCGGCGTCAGTCCGCTTGAAGGGATCTCTGGGACCGCGCTGGGGTGCTACTCATCGAGGTCATTCTCGGTGAACAGGGTGAACCCAAGACGGTCCAGCATGCCGGCGGCGGTTTCGTGATCTTCCACGTGGAGCGCCAGCGCCGCACGTCCATGTGGCCCGACCAGTAGGGGATAAGCGTAGTGAATATTCAACTCGGCGATGAGGAGCGCTTTGCAGATTTGCAGGATCGGCTGAGGACCGTCGGGCAATTGCACCACGAGCAGGTCGCTCTCCGTGACGGGGAGCTTGGCTTGCTGGAAGATTTCCAGGGCCCGCTCCGGATCGCTCAAGACCAGGCGCCCGATGGAACAATCGGCCAGATCGACCACGGTCAAGGAGACAATGCGGATGTCGGTCGTTTCAAAGCGGCGGACGACTTCCAGCAAGGCGCCGACGCGGTTTTCCAGAAAGATGTTGAACTGGCGCACGCTCGGCCAATCGCGTCCGCGCGCCGTGGTATAGTCAGCATCCGATTCACCGCCGTAGCTCATAGGCCTCCCTTCGCCCACCGAGTGTTAGTATAGCGGAGGCCGACGTCAGAGGCCAAGATCAGGTGCCGACCCCTGGCTTGGTGGACGCCCTGCTGGCGGCGGCTTATACTCGTTGTGGCAGGAACTAACGTGCGCCGCTCGTGGCCGCGAAACGATCCCAATTTACCGTCCTGGCGAATCCTGATGCAAAACGAACCCAATACGGAACAGACGCCCTTTCACATTGATGTTGCCGACCGTGTCAAACGGCTGCCGCCCTACTTGTTCGGCAAGATCAATGAGCTCAAATACCGCAAGCGCCGCGCCGGCGTCGACATCATCGACCTGGGCATGGGCAACCCCACGGATGTGCCCGAACCGCTCGTGATCGAGAAGCTCTGCGAAGCCGCGCACGACGAACGCAACCACCGCTACTCGGTCAGCAGCGGCCTTTATAACCTGCGCCGCGAAGTGGCTCTGCGTTACGCCCGCCGCTACGAGGTCGCGCTCGATCCGGATACGGAGATCCTCGCGGGGCTGGGCTCCAAGGAAGTGTTCAGTCACATGTGTCTGGCGCTCCTCGGACCGGGAGACACGGCCATTGTACCGGCCCCGTCGTTTCCGATTCACGTTTATGCCGTGGCACTGGCGTCCGGCAATGTCATTAGCCTGGACTGCACGCAGCCGGATCGCTTCCTGTCCAATGTGGCGACGGTGGCGGAGCATTTATTTCCCCGACCCAAGGTCCTGATCCTCAACTTCCCACATAACCCGACCACAACCGTCGTCGAGCGGGATTTTTTTGTCGATGTCGTTCAGTTGGCCCGTCGCTTCGGCTTCATGGTCATTCACGACTTTGCCTACGGCGACATTTGTTTCGACGGCTATCGCGCTCCCAGTTTTCTGAGCGTGCCGGGGGCGAAGGAAGTCGGCGTCGAGACGACGACCATGAGCAAGGGCTATAACATGGCTGGCTGGCGTCTGGGCTTCTGCGCTGGCAATCCGGAGATGGTGCGGGCGCTGGCGACAATCAAGGGTTACTACGATTACGGCATTTTTCAGCCCGTCCAGATCGCCGGCATCATCGCCTTGCGCCATGGTGAAGAACTGGTGGAGCGCCAGTCGGCCGAATACCAGTATCGGCGCGATGTGCTCGTGGACGGATTGGAACGGATCGGCTGGGAAGTGACCCGGCCGAAGGGGACCATGTTCGTCTGGGCACGCTATCCCCTCGAATGGCGGGCACGGATGGGATCGATTGATTTCGCGATGAAGCTCCTGGAGGAAGCCGAGGTCGCGGTAAGTCCCGGGCGCGGCTTCGGGGAGGCGGGTGAGGGCTATCTGCGGCTCGCGCTGGTTGAGAATGAACATCGCTTGCGACAGGCGGTCCGGCAGATCGGGCGCTGTTTGCGCGGCGAAAAGGCGGTGGGATAAAGCAGGCACCCTCTGTCTTCGTTTGGCCGCCAGTCTCGGGCCAGCGTGCTTTCCGCGCTCGCACGTGGCTCGCGACTCAAGAACCTCTGGAAGAGAGGCGGGCATGCTCACGGACCTCGTCGTCAAGAACTTCCGCTGTTTCGCTGGCCTTCATCTCAAGCAGTTGGCCCGGGTGAACCTGATTGCAGGCCGGAACAATACCGGCAAGACGGCGCTGCTGGAGGCCATTTATCTTCATTGTCACCCCGCAAACTGTACATTGCCCGTGCAAGTCAATCTCGGGCGCGGCATTGAGGAACCATCCAACGATGTAGAAGGGGTCTGTCGTTGGCTATTCTGGCAGGGTCACCTGCCCGCTGGGCTGGAACTGGCGAGCTGGGATGACAAGGGTGTTTACCGCGCCGTGACCATCAAGCTCCTCGATCCGGCCCTGGCTCGGGAACAGGTTGCCGAGGACGAAAAGATGCTCGGCCTCCGTGGCCTCCTGGAGAGCGAAGCGCCGCGCCTCGTGATCACCTATGAGGAGACGAATAAGGCATCAGTTAGCTCGATTGGCTTTGCCAGAGAGGGGCACTTCCACTCCATCAGCGCCCGGATTCCCTGGAAGGTTCCGTGTCTCCTGGTGACCTCCGGCTTGTCGCCTTCGCAGAGCGACGTGGAGTTCTTTGGGAAACTGGAACTGGACAAGCGCCAGGAGGAGATTCTCCCCAGCCTGAGGATCCTGGAGCCGCGCCTCGAGAGGCTTTCCGTCATCCCTCTCGCGGGCAAGCCCATCCTTCATGGCGACATCGGCTTGTCGCATCTCGTGCCAGTCCCGTTCATGGGAGAAGGCGTGCGCCGGCTGTTGTCCATCATCCTGGCGGTCGCCAACGCTCCCGGCGGGGTCGTTCTCATCGACGAGATCGAAAACGGCCTGCACCATTCGGTCCTGAAGCCTGTCTGGCAGGCCATGGCCCAGGCGGCCCGGCAAGCTGATGTCCAGATCTTCGCCGCCACGCACAGCTACGAGTGCATTACGGCGGCCCACGAGGCGTTCACGGCGAGCGGTCCCTACGACCTGCGCCTGTACCGCCTGGATCGCGTCAACGAGGAGATTCAGGTTGCAGCCTATGATCAGGAGGTCCTGGATTACGCCACCGAAATGAGCCACGAGGTTCGCTGATGCCACCGCCCCAGCAAACGCGACCGCTCACCAAACCCAAGGTACTGATCGGCGAGGGCCGGGATGAAGTCACTTTTTTCGAAGCCCTGTTCTCCCACCTGGGCCTGGTGGACTTCCAGGTTGAGGAGTACGGCGGCAGGGGCAACTTATCGAGGTATCTCCGCGAGTTTGGCGTCCGACCTGGCCGTCAGAACGTGACTGCCCTGGGCATTACCGAGGATGCTGATGGCAGCGTGGCCCAGGTCTTCCAAAGCATCAGCACGCTGCTGGGGAACAACGGACTACCGGCTCCTTCCGCCCCAGGGCAAATAGCCATCGGTCCGCCCCGGGTTGGCGTTTTCATCCTGCCCGACAATGTGCGGGACGGCATGCTGGAAGACCTTTGTCTGGATGCCGTTCAGGCGGATGGGGCCATGCCCTGTGTGACCGATTTCTTCCGGTGCGTGTTCCACAAGGCCGGCCGGCAACCCAGCCCGCTGGCCAAAGCCCAGGTTCATGCCTGGCTGGCGTCACAGGGTGTCCCCGACCTCCGCCTGGGGGAGGCAGCCAAAAAGGGTTACTGG
>JBGQLF010000178.1:0-10873 GCA_041499985.1 Gemmataceae bacterium | reverse complement strand
GGCCCGAGCACGCGCACCGCTTGGGGTGCTGTCCCCGAAGCGACCAGCTTCTGGAGGGCGGCTTGAAAGGCCCCGGCGAGCCGTTCGGCAAAATTGGCCCCCGCTTCCTGATCTCGGCTGCGAATGATCAGCCGGACCAGGCGCTCGTAGGGCGGGTAATTGTGTTCGCGCCGGTGACCCAGCTCCACAGTGGCGAAACCGACGTAATCATGTGTCGCTGCCAGAGAAATGCAAGGCTGCTCGGGATTGAACGTCTGCACCAGCACCTGGCCGCCTCGGGGACCCCGCCCGGTGCGCCCCGCGACCTGGGAGAGGAGCTGGAAGGTGCGCTCGGGTGAGCGGAAGTCCGGGATGTGCAGGCCGACATCCGCGTTGACGACCCCCACAAGTGTGACGTTGGGGAAGTCCAGCCCCTTGGCAATCATCTGGGTGCCGAGCAGGATGTGGATCTCCCCGCGCCGGAACGCCGACAGAACCCGAGCATGGCTTCCTGGCCGGCGCATCGTATCACTATCCATCCGGCGCACCACGAAGCCGGGAAACTTTTCCTCGATCTCCGCTTGCAACTTCTCCGTGCCCAGACCTTGATAGCGCACTTGCACTTGACCGCAGCTGGGACAGCGTTCGGGGGGCGCCTGCTCGAAACCACAATAATGGCAGAGCATCAGATCGCGTTCCCGATGGTACGTCAGGGACAAGTCACAGAAACGGCAGGCTTCTACATAGCCACAGGCGGGACAGTGCACGTGCGTCGAAAAGCCGCGGCGGTTCAGCAGCAGCATCACCTGGCCACCACCGCTCAGCGCCTCCCGCATGGCACGCTCAAGACTGGGGCTGAGGCCATGCAGCCGGCCACGGCCAATTCCTTCATGGCGCAGATCGATCAGCGCGACCTGAGGCAATGGGCGATCGAGCACGCGCTTGGGCAAAGTCAGCAGATGATAATTGCCGCGTTGCGCGTTCTGCCAACTCTCTAACGAGGGCGTGGCGGAACCGAGCAAGATGGGGATGTTCTCGAGCCGAGCCCGCATCACCGCCACGTCACGGGCGTGATAACGCGGCGTGGATTCCTGCTTGAAGGTACTCTCGTGTTCTTCGTCGATCACGATCAAGCCCAGCCGCTGCGTTGGTGCAAAAACGGCGCTGCGGGCGCCGACGACCACCTGGACCTGGCCCGACGCCACGCGCCGCCAGTGCCCACCGCGCTCGGCGTCACCGAGGTGGCTATGGAGCACCGCGACCTCCGCACCGCGTCCCCGAAAACGCTGAATCGTCTGCGGCGTCAAGCTGATCTCGGGAACCAGAACGATCGCCTCCCTGCCCTGGCGCACGACCTCATCCAACGCACGCAGGTAGATTTCCGTCTTGCCGCTACCGGTGACGCCGTAGAGGAGGAAAGCGTGGAAGCCTCCCTGGTGGATCGCTTGTTCGATCGGCGTCCACGCGCCTTGCTGATCGGGGTTGAGCGTCAAGGCCGATTCCGCAGTGGCAGGTTCTTCCGCTGCCGGTGCAAACAGATCCACGCGTCGTGTTAGCCGCCGTGCCATCCCTTTCTCGACGAGCGCCTCAATGGGCCCCTGACCGCAGTGGGCCAACCGGGCCAGTTGGCGTGGCTCCAGGGGCTTGCCAGAGGCCCGGAGCTGTTCCAGGGCGGCAGCTTGCTTGGCGGGCAGTGTTGGCAACGGTTGCGGCAGCTGGTCTTCCGCAACGGCTTCGAGAAATGTCAAGGTGCGCGTGCCGGCCTGTCCCTTGGCCCCGGCTGGCACGACGGCGTTGAGTACCTGGCCCCAGCCGCACAGGTAGTAGTCGGCCATCCAGCGTGTCAGGCGCAATAAGTTGGGTGTGAGGAGCGCCTCCTCATCGAGCACACGAAGGAGTGGCTTGACGGCGCGCTCCGGTCCCCTTTCGCTTAGCCGCACGCAGTAGCCAACGGCGGCCTTGTCCCCACGTCCAAAAGGCGCCTGGATCCGCTTGCCCACCGCGATGACGTCGCGCTGAGCCTCAGGCACGGCATAGGTGTAGGCCTGATCGAGCGGACGGTCAAAGACCACATCGGCGAACAGACCCGCAGAGGTCGTGGGCGGTGTCTCGACATCGCCGAACAGGTCTCGCTGAGAGGGTTGGCTCACGGCCGATCCCCACAACAACGGGGGTGTTTCGGTGATAGTGTTCATATTTATACACTAGCACCACGGCTCCCAAATTGCGAGGTCGGTTCGTACGGAAATCGCGAGTGAAATGCTAGACAGCTTTTGCAATTCAGTCGGCACGGAAGCCGATCCGCCGCTTCTTCTCCGGTTCCGGTGGCGGGGCCATCAGCTGGCGGATCGCCTCGAAAACGATCTGAAAGTTCTCATCGTGCTGGCCGAGCTTCCGTTCGAGTTGTTCCAGCTTGCGGGCCAGATCCTTGTGCGTGGCGAGGATCTCCCGCAACTTCACGAATGCCCGCATAATAGCGATATTGACCTCAATGGCGCGGTCGCTGTTGAGGTCGCTGGAAAGCATGGCCACGCCTTGCTCGGTGAACGCATAGGGGAAGTATTTGCGGTGCTGACCCCGCCCGGCCTTTAAGGTCGCAGATTGCGACCTTAAAGCCGCGGCCTCCTCGGCTGTCAGCTGGAACATAAAGTCCTCAGGAAACCGGGAGCGGTTCCGTCGTACCTGCTCGTTGAGTCGCTTCGTGCTGACCTCATAGAGATCCGCTAAGTCACGATCCAGCATGACTTTATGGCCACGGATCAACCGAATGGCTTTCTCGATTCGCTCCACGGGGACCAGGGGTGGTACTGGCATCGGCAACTCGGAAGAAGAAATAGCTAGAAATCTTCCCCCGGATGTAGCAGCCCGCGCAGGAAGTCATCGGGCGCCGGCGCATACGACTTCGGTTCCATCGTCCACCCTGCTCGCCCTTGCGTCAGGCTACGCACCTTGTCGGAATAATCGAACATGCGCGCCAAGGGCACCAGCGCCTCGATAACACGCAGCTTGCCGCGCGTCAGCAGCTGCGTAATCTCCGCCCGCCGCGCGTTCAGATCCGCCGTCACCGGGCCGAGGTACTCCTCCGGCACGGTCACTTCCAGATGCATGACGGGTTCGAGCAGAGTAATATTCCCGCGCAGGGCCTGGTTGACAGCATCCGCCCCGGCCGCCTGGAAGGCAACCTCGCTCGAGAACTGTGCGTCCATCGCGCCGTCAACGATCGTGGCCTTGACGTTGATGACCGGATAGCCGAGCTCGCCCGACTGCAACGCTCCGCGAATGCCTTGCTCGGCCGCCGCGACGTAGGCAGGCAGCAGCCGGTCCGGTTTGATCCGGCCCACAACGGTGACCGGCTGCTCACCCTTGTACGGCTCAAACTCTACCGTGACCTTCGCGAATAGGCCGGCTGTGCCAGCCTGTTTGACGCACTCCCCTTCGCGCCGCACGGACTGACGCAAGGTTTCCCGATAGCTGACGCGTGGCTTGCCAACGCGCATGTGCAACCGAAAGTCCCGCTCCATCCGGTGTTGCTTGACGTCCAGGTGCAACACACCCATGCCGCTCATAAGCGTCTGTCCGGTCTCAGGATCGACGCGCCAGTCAAACGTTGGATCTTCGCGTTTCAGGATGTTGAGTGTGTCGAGCAGCTTTTGCTTGTCGGCGGACGACTCCGGCTCGATCGAGCGGCTCACCACCGCCTCGGCAAACTGGATCTGTTCGAGCAGGACCGGGTGCTGCGTTTCGCACAAAGTATCCCCGGTAATGGACTCCTTAAGGCCAATCAGAGCCACAATGTCGCCGGCCTGCGCTTCGGGCAGCTCCTCGCGATTGCTGGGGTCGGCGTAGATGTGATAGAGCTTGCTGACGAGCTCTTTGCGATCGCGGCCAGGGTTCCATTGGCGGCTGTTGGCCTTGAGCGTGCCGGAATAAATGCGCAGGTAGTAGAGCTCCCCATGCGCGTCCGCCACGATCTTGAAGACCAAGCCGCAAAACGGTTCCTTGGGATCGGGCTTCCGCTTTTCCTCCTTGTCTGGCTTGCGCGGGTTGATGCCCGTCACGGGCGGCCGATCGAGCGGGCTGGGCAAGTACCAGGTCACGGCATCGAGCAACGGCTGGATCCCGATATGCTCGCGTCCCGAGCCGCACAGCACGGGCTGAACCAGACGGCTTAAAGTCTGTTCGCGCAGGACTTCACGGATGGTGTCGATCGGAATCTCTCGACCTTCCAGGTAGGCACTGGTGAGGTGATCGTGCTCGTCGTGCTGGGTCAAGACGTCAAAGAGGCGTTCCCGCCACTGCTGAGCCTCCTCGGTCAGCTCGGCCGGAATCGGCTCGGTCCGGATCGTTTTGCCCTGGGTCCTGGCGTCGAAATAGAGCGCTTGCATGGTCAGCAAGTCGATGGTACCGCTAAACGGCGACTGGCTCTCCTTGATGGAGCCGCTGCCGATCGGTAGGGTGATCGCCACCGGTCGCCCTTCCAGGCGCTCCCGGATCTCGTCCAGCGCATTGGCAAAGTTGGCGCCGACGACGTCCATCTTGTTGACGAAAACCAGGCGTGGTACGCCATATTTATCCGCCTGGCGCCAGACCGTCTCCGACTGGGCTTCCACTCCCTTCTGGGCGTCGAAGACGACCACGCAGCCGTCCAGCACACGGAGAGAGCGTTCGACTTCGGCGGTGAAATCGACGTGGCCGGGCGTGTCAATCAGGTTGATGGTGCAATCCCGCCAGGCGAACGGAATGCACGCGCTGTAGATCGTGATGCCGCGTTCTTGCTCCTCGCGGTTATAATCCGTCTCCGTAGTACCGGCATCGACTTCCCCCAGGCGATGCTTGGCGCCGGAATAGAAGAGGAGATGTTCGGTAGTTGTAGTCTTGCCGGCATCAATATGGGCTATGATTCCCAGATTGCGCATCTTGCTCAAATCGTAGCTTTTCGCGGCTATCGGACTACCTCCTACCTCTCGCAAAGGCGCAAAGCACGCCAAGAACACATAGTTCCTTCCTCATGCCTTTGCATGCTTTGCGTCTGTGCGAGAGATAAGGCCGATCTTACCAGGCGAAGTGAGCGAACGCCTTGTTCGACTCGGCCATCTTGATGGTGTTTTCGCGTTTCGCCATGGCCTCGCCTTCGCGCCGATAGGCGGCCATCAGTTCGTCGGCCAAGCGCAGATACATGGGTCGACCTACCTTGCTGCGGGCCGCGCCAATGATCCACCGGATCGACAGACTTTGTTGGCGGATCCGATTGACCTGCATCGGCACCTGGTAAGTCGCCCCGCCGACGCGCTTGGAGCGCACTTCGACAGTCGGCTTGACGTGTTCGACAGCTTGGGAGAAGACGTCGACCGGCTCGACGTCGGGCATACGTTTCTTGATCTGGCCGAGGGCGCCGTAGAAGATGCGCTGCGCGGTCGCCTTCTTGCCCTGCCACATCAGACAGTTAATGAATTTGCTGGCGAGTTTGTTGTTGAAGCGCGGATCGGGTTTGAGTGTGTCCGCGCTGGCAGTACGTTTTCGGGCCATGGTCCATCCTAGTTTGATGTTCTTCCTTCTATGAATCCCAGTTCCCGGGATGCTTCAGTTCAACGACGGCTCCGGAACGTGTCGGGCGGGTACTGGAGCAACGCCCCGGACCGTGCCACACGGTTCAAAAAAAAGTTGGTTAATGCTATTGCACGTGGGGCAAGGAACATTCACGGCGGCCACGGTGCGCGCCCCCGCCAGCAAGCCCTTGCCGGCGCACTTGAGGGTAACGTTGACTGTATGGCCGCAAACACAGCAGGCGAAATCCAAGGTCACTTTCAATTCCAACATGGTCTCAGTCCGCCCCTCGGGAGAAACGGAAGGGGAACCACCCTACCCACAGTGGCTCCGCACACGGCCTTGATCCACGGGCGACGGAAGGAATTGACCCCAGGGAGCGGAAGGGCAGGGACCCTTCCCCGCGTGGCTCAGCCGCCTTCGCGCTTGGCTCCGTACTTGGACCGTGCCTGCTTCCGGTCGGCGACGCCCTGTGAATCGAGCACGCCGCGGATGATGTGATAGCGGACACCCGGCAGATCCCGAACACGACCCCCGCGCACCAGCACGATCGAGTGTTCCTGGAGGTTGTGTCCTTCGCCGGGAATGTAAGCTGTCACCTCGACCCCATTGGACAGACGCACCCGCGCGACCTTGCGCAAAGCCGAGTTCGGCTTCTTGGGCGTCATGATTTTGACTTGCAAGCAGACGCCGCGCTTCTGCGGGCAGCCATGCAGAGCTGGGTGCTTCGGCCTGCGATACTGCTGGCGCCGTGGCTTGCGGACCAGCTGATTGATTGTCGGCATTTCCTACTCCAATCCCAATCGCCATGCAAGACGCCCGCAGGCGCTGCCCTTCCGTCCTTGGAGCCATCCCGGGTGAGATTACCAGTGCTCAACCATGAGCGGAGGATGTTTACGCTATGGGGGCGAGCCAAAAGGGTCAAGAGGGTTCTTTTCCCTACTCCAGGCGCTTCGAGCTGGGCACAAATTCCAGGAAGAGGCACCCGCCCGGGTGCCTCTTCGGAGGACGATTCACTTGGCGACTTCTTCCGGTTCCAGTTGCGGTGCAGGCACCGGCGCGGGCAAGGGCGCCAACGCTTCGAGAGCTTGCGGATTGATCCGCACCTCCGCCTCATGATGTGTGTGGAAGCCGGTTCCTGCCGGTACCAAGTGACCCAGGATCACGTTTTCTTTCAAACCGACGAGGTAATCGACCTTTCCCGCCAACGCAGCTTCCGTCAAGACCTTCGTGGTTTCCTGGAAGCTGGCGGCCGAGATAAAGCTATCCGACTGCACCGCCGCCTTGGTGATGCCCAGAAGCACGGTGCTGCACGTGGCCAGCGTCGGCGGCACGAAGGTGGGCGGCTGCCGACCCTCCGTTTCCAGGCGGGTGCGTTCTTCCTCGTACGCCTCCTTGGTAACGATCTTTCCTAGCTCGAATTTCGAGTCGGCAGGTTCCTTGATCTTGACGCACTCCTTGAGCCGTTCATTTACCTCGCGGAAAGCAAACTTGTCAATCACCGATCCGGGCAACAGACCCGTATCACCCATGGTCTCCACTTTCACCTTGCGCAACATCTGGGCCACGATGATCTCAATGTGCTTGTCGTCGATGTCCACACGCTGGCTGCGGTAGACGCTCTGTACTTCGCGCACCAGATAGTTTTGCACGGCATCCACGCCACTGATGCGGAGGATGTCGTGTGGCACCAGCGGCCCGTCGACGAGCGCATCGCCCTCTTTGACATAGTCGTTGGTATGGACACGCAAGTGCTTGCCGTGCGGTACCAGGTGCTCGCGCTCCTCGCTGACCGGCCGGCCCTGATCATCGATCGACTGGACCATGATCGAGCGCTTGCCGCGGCGCTTCTCCCCCAGGCGCACCAGGCCGGCGATCTCGGCCATGACAGCAGGCTCGCGTGGCCGGCGGGCTTCGAAGATCTCCGTCACCCGCGGCAGACCACCCGTGATGTCCTGGGTGCCGCCCACTTCGCGTGGTGTCTTGGCCAGGAGTGTGCCCGCCGAGACCGTGTCGCCCTCGTGCACCTCCAGGTGGGCCTTTTCCGGCACATAGTAGAACGCCAGGCTCTGTTTGCGGTCGTCCTCGATAACGATCTGCGGGTGCAGATCGCCTTTGTGCTCCATGATGACCGAGCGCTCCGATCCGCCTGCATCGCGCTCCTTGCGCAGCGTTTCGCCTTCGACGATTTCATCAAAGCGAATCCGCCCACCGACCTCCGCCAGGATGGGGATCATGTGGGGATCCCATTTGCACAAAACGTGTCCCGGCTGGATCTGTTGGCCTTCTTCGACCATCAGCACGGCACCGTTGGGAACGTTATAGTTCTCCAGGACGCGCTCCTTCGGCCCGAGGATGACCAGCTCCCCATTGCGGGTCAGCGCGACGCGCTTACCTTCGGAGTTCACCACCGCGTTGATCCGCTCAAACTTGATGGTCCCAGCCTTCTTGGCCTTAATCTCGCTGTCCTCGACCGCCCGCCGGGCCACACCACCGATGTGGAAGGTCCGCATCGTCAACTGGGTGCCCGGCTCGCCAATCGACTGGGCCGCGATGATGCCGACGGCCATGCCCTCTTCCACCAGCGTCCCCGTGGCCAGGTCCATGCCATAACACGACCGGCACACACCGAGAGCGGCCTGGCACGTCATCGGGCTGCGGACGAGGATCTTGTCCACGCCCAGGTTCTCGATCTTCCGCGCCTGCTCCCAGGTGATCATCTCGTTTTCACGAACGATGACTTCGCCGGTGATGGTCGTGATCGTATTGCGGCTGACCCGGCCACGGATCGATTCCGAGAGCGAGCGTTCGATCTCCTCACCCTTGTAGACGACGCCCTTGGCGACACCTTGCGTGGTAGCGCAATCGTGCAAGGTGATGACCACATTCTGGGCCACATCGGCCAGCTTGCGTGTCAGGTAGCCGGAATCCGCGGTCTTGAGGGCCGTGTCCGCCAACCCTTTGCGGGCACCGTGCGTGGAGCTGAAATACTCCAGCACACTAAGACCTTCGCGGAAGTTGGCCTTGATCGGCGTCTCGATAATCTGCCCGGACGGCTTGGCCATCAGACCGCGCATGCCGGCCAACTGGCGGATTTGCTCGACGCCGCCGCGGGCACCGGAATGGGCCATCAGGAAGATGGGGTTCAGGTACGGCTTGCCCTCGCGGATGTCGTGGGCCAAGTCGAACATCATTTGCTTGGTGATTTCATCACGCGCATGGGTCCACAGGTCGATGACACGGTTGTAGCGCTCACCCTCGGTGATGATGCCGCGTTGGTACAGCTTCTGGACCTTCTCGACCTCCTTCTCGGCCTCCTTGATCACCTGCTCTTTGTTCACGGGCGTCCGCAGGTCGTCGGTGGCGAAGCTCAGGCCGCTGCGCGTCGATTCGCGGAAGCCCAGGTCCTTCATGCGATCGAGCAGTTCGATCGTCTCGCGCCGGCCGAGCAGCTGGTAACAGTCCGCGATGATTCGGCTGAGGTACTTGCTGGACAGAGCAAGGTCATAGAAGGCCATCCGCGGCCGAAGGATGTCGTTGAACAGCACCCGGCCCACGGTGCTGCTGACCAGGCCATTGGGATGGCGCTGGACCTCTTCGACACGGACCTTATCCTTGTCAAAGCGCAGTTCGGTGATCACGCGCTTCTCGATCGGCAAGCGCACTTTGACGCGGGCATGCACGCCGAGTTTCCTCTCGGCGTACGCCAGGAATACCTCGCCCGGGCTGCTGAACAGCATGCCGTCGCCCGCTTCGATGGCATCCCCCGCTTCACCGCGACTCGCAGTCAGGTAGTAGCAGCCCATGACGATGTCCTGACTGGGGCTGATGATCGGCTGGCCGTTGGCCGGGCTGAAGATGTTGTTCGTGGACATCATCAGCACGGTCGCTTCCACCTGGGCTTCGATCGACAGCGGCAGGTGGACCGCCATCTGATCGCCGTCGAAGTCCGCGTTGAAGCCCTTGCACACGAGCGGGTGGATGCGGATTGCGTTGCCTTCGATTAGCACCGGCTCAAAGGCCTGGATGCCCATGCGGTGCAAGGTCGGCGCGCGGTTCAGAAGTACCGGATGGCTCTTGGTGACCTCTTCCAGGATGTCCCAGACCTGCTCGTCCTTGCGCTCGAGCATCTTCTTGGCGGACTTGATGGTGTCGGCATGCCCGAGCTCTTTGAGCCGGCGGATGATGAACGGCTGGAACAGTTCCAGGGCGATCTTTTTGGGGAGACCGCACTGGTGCAGCTTCAGTTCCGGGCCGACCACAATCACGGAGCGGGCCGAGTAATCCACGCGTTTGCCGAGTAGATTCTCGCGGAAACGGCCCTGCTTGCCCTTGATCATGTCGGTCAGCGACTTCAAGGGGCGATTGCTCGAGCCGAGCACCGGCCGTTTGCAGCGGTTATTGTCGAACAGGGCATCGACCGATTGCTGCAACATGCGCTTTTCATTGCGGATAATGACCTCGGGAGCATTGAGGTCGACCAGCTTCTTGAGGCGATTATTGCGATTGATGATCCGCCGATAGAGATCGTTGAGATCACTGGTGGCGAAATTGCCCGAATCCAGCAACACCAGGGGCCGCAGATCCGGCGGAATGACTGGGATGCACTCCATGACCATCCACTCCGGCTTGTTCGGCGTGCCGCCGAAGCCGCTGTCGCGCAGCGATTCGACCACCTTCAGGCGCTTGACCAGGTCGCGCTGCTTCTGCCGGGACGGTTTGTCCTTGGCACTCTCGGTGGCCAGTTTGTCACGCAGCTCCTTGGACAATTGCACGAGGTCGAGGTGTTCGAGCAATTTCTTGACCGCCTCGGCGCCCATGTCGGCGTCGAAGCCATCGCCATAATTCTCGCGCGCCTTACGAAAATCCTCCTCCGTCAAGAGCGAGTGGTCCTTGAGAGCTGTGTCGCCCTTGTCGATGACGGCGTAGTCCTGGAAGTAGATGATTTTTTCCAGGCTGGTGGTTTTCATGTCGAGGAGAGTGCCCAGTCGGCTGGGCATCGCCTTGAAGAACCAGATGTGCACCACGGGCGCGGCCAGCTCGATGTGGCCCATGCGCTTGCGGCGGACGCGGCTATGCGTGACCTTTACACCGCAACGGTCGCAAATCATCCCCTTGTACTTCATGCCGCGGTACTTGCCGCAGGCACACTCCCAGTCCTTCTCCGGACCGAAGATGCGCTCGCAGAAGAGGCCGTCGCGCTCGGGCCGGTACGTCCGGTAGTTGATCGTCTCGGGTTTCTTCACCTCGCCGAACGACCAGCTCCGAATATCGTGCGGTCGCGCCAGGCTGATTTTCACCGAGGCGTAATCGTTAATTCGATCGTAAGAAGTTTCGCCGACGCTCATAT
>JBGQLF010000177.1:0-10881 GCA_041499985.1 Gemmataceae bacterium | reverse complement strand
TTCAGGCCGAGCTTGTCGGCATAGACCCCGTCAAGTTGGATCATCAAGTCCGGATTGCCCTGGCGGACGTTACTATTAACCCCCTTGATGCCCCGGCCCTTGCCCTTCTTCTCCAAGGTTTCGCCAAGCTCGTCGGCCAGCTTGCGCAGCTGCCGTTGGTCCGGGCCGAACAGCTTTATCTCAACCGGCTTGTTCGCGCCGGAGAGGTCGTTGAGCTCGTCCTCCATGATCTGGATCAGTTCGACCTTGAGCTGGTGTTCCGAGAAGCTGTCCTTGATCTCGTCCTCAATCTCCTCCATGACCTTCTTCAACGGCCGGCGGCGATAATGGGCCCGGATGGTCTCTTTTTCCGCCTCCAGGGTCTTGCCCTGTTTCTTGAGCTCGTTCTCTAATTGCTCCCGCGGCGGGCGGACCGGCTTGGTGAAGAGGCTGACCGGATCCTCGTCGGCCGGGCGTAGGACAACCTGAATATCGCCGCGGCTGGTTTGGGTGGCGAACAGGCCCAACTCGGCGCCTGTGCGGCGGACGTACGCTTTGACATCTGGGTTCTTGGAAAGGATCTTTTCGATCTCCTTGGCCTTCTTCTCGGTCTCCCGCAGTGGAGTGCCAGACGGCGCCCAGTAATCGACGACAAACGCCCCTTCATCCATGGACGGCATGAGTCCTGTCTGGAGTCCTGCGACCAAAGGCGGGGGCGGCGGCTTGCCGGGCTCGCGCGTCGCCCTCGGATCGGGAATGCCGGTGTAGAGGACGACGCCGACACCGACGGCCGCCACCGACACGGTCAGGGTCAGCCAGGGGAAGCGCAGTGCGCCTGCCAGCGCCACCTCGTAGACGTCGGCTACGAAGCGATAGATCGGCCCGGGCTCCGGCATGGGCCGGCCGGCCAGGAACTTGGCCGCGAAGACTGGCACGAGCGTCAGGCTGATGATCATCGACACGAGAACCGCGATCGACAGCGACCAGCTCAGCGCCGCGAAGAACTGCCCATAAACGCCGACGATGAACGCCAACGGGACGAACACGAGCACGGTCGTCAGGGTCGAACCGATGACGGCCCCGGTGATTTCGCTGGAGGCGGCATCCACGGGGTCAGAAGATGACAAGGCGACAAGGTGACCGGGTGACAAGGTGACTGACTTTTGGCCATTCGCGGACTCGACCGAGGGTGATGTTTGTTCGGCCGCCTCGGGGGGTGATGATGTCACCTTGTCACCTTGTCTCCTTGTCACCTTGTCATTTTGCTTCGGGGACAGATGACGCGCAATGTTCTCGACCACCACCACCGTATCGTCGATGATCAGCCCGATGGCCACGGCCAGGCCGCCCAGTGACATCAGGTTGAGTGTCTCGCCGGTCCAGTACAGGAAGAGGAAAGTGATCGCCAGCGTCGTCGGGATCGCCAGGGCGGAGATGAGCGTCGCCCGCCAGCTATGCAGGAACGCCAACAGAATCAGGATGCTGAACAGGCCACCGATCAGGATGGCGTCGCGCACATTGAACACCGCGGTCTCAACGAACGCGGCCTGGTCGTAGACGATGGTCGCCTGGATGTTGCGCGGCGGCTTCTTGTGCGGATCGCCGGCCGGCAGCCTCAGGCCGTTCTTCTCCAACAACTGAGCGATGTCGTGCGAGATCTGGACCGTGTTGCCGCTGAGCCGTCGGAAGACCGTGATGACCACCGCGTCCTGCTGATCGAAACCGACCGACATCGCCCGGTCCTGGTGCAGGATCTGGACGTCGGCCACATCGCGGACACGGATCGGCTGGTCCTTGCGGGTCGTGATGACCAGATCCGCGATCTGCCGGGCCTTTTCGGCCTGGCCGTTGACGATGAGCTGGAAAGCGAGCGGCTGGTTCTCAACGCGACCAATCGGCTGAAGCAGCGTGAGCTGGGCGATCTGGTCGGCCAAATCGGCGGCAGACAAGCCGTTGGCGAGGAGATCCTCCGGTCGGCAGATCACCTCGATCTCGCGGACGTCGCCGCCGATCACCTTGGCATAGAGCACGTCGGGGACGTTTTTGATTTGGGGCGCGAGCTGGTAGAAGGCGTAGTCGCGCAGCTGGGCCGGGTTGTCGCCGCCGGTCAGCACCAGCGACAGGATCGGGAAGACCGACGGCGTCATCTGTTCGACGGTAAGATCGTCGAGCGGGGGCATCTGGGACCGGACAGCGCCGATGCGGTTCCACGTAAGGGTCTCGGCCCGGCGCATGTCAGTGCCGGGGTTGAAGTCGATGGAGATCTCGCTGCCGCCGCGGATCGTCTTGGAGCGCACCTGAGCGACACCGATGACGCTGCTGACCGCCTCCTCCAGCGGTCGGGTGACCTTGACGTCCATGTTGGTCACATCGCGGTCCGCTAACTTGGCCACGACCGAGATGCGCGGAAAGGTTACCTCTGGGTAGACACTGCTAGGCATCCGCAGGGCACTGTAGACACCGCCGGCGGATAGCAGGGCGCAACTCAGCACCACGGCGCCGAAGTATGGACGGGCTCTCGAAGCGAGGCTCAACATAGGATAGTCAGGAGTCAGTCGTCCGTGATCCGTAGCCGCAAGCGTCTCGCTTGCTGGCTTGTGACTGCCGAGAGCCCGCAAGCGAGACGCTTGCGGCTACGGGTTCGGACTAGTGATTGTTATTCGCCTTCAACATCCAATTTCACGCTATCCCCGGTCTGTAATCCCGCGCCGCCTTCCACGACGAACACGGCTTCCTTGATGTCGCCTTGCCATTTCTTCGCCGGGTCCTTCTCCGGGTCAATCAGCCGGAGGATTTCGACCTGGTGCAGGGTGCGGTCCCGGACGCCGAGTTCCACCTGGAGTCGGCGAGCGACGCCGGTAATCTCTTCCTTCCCCTCCGCGTTCTTCCCCGTCTTCACATTCTCAACGATGACCACGGTCGGTGGTACCTCATCCTCCATCACGGCCGCCTCGGGGAGGGAAAGGCATTCCTTGCCGGGCTTGGTCAGGATGCGGATGCGGAGAACATGGTTGGACCGCAAGTGCGTCCCCTTGTTGGAAAAGCGCACCTTGACGGCGAAGTTGCCGGTCTCCGGCTCGGCCTGCTCGGCGATGTACTCGATCTGGCCCTCGGCTTCGACTTCGGCCGGCGCGTTGGGATCCTTCTCGACGGCGCCGCTCCGAGCTTGTTGCCCGACCTGGAGGCGGCGAACCATGCTCGGCGGGACGAAGCAGAGCACGTCGATCTGGTCGTCGAGGTCAATGATCTCGGCGACCTGGGTGCCGACGGCGAGCGTCTGGCCTGCCACGACCTGGATCCGGCCGACCCGACCGCTGATAGGCGCGACGAGTGTGTAGAGCCGAAGCTGCTCCGTGAGGGCTTCGACATCCTTGACCCCGGCGGCCTGCCGACCCTTGGAGGCCTTGAGCTTGGACTGCGCATCCTTGAGGGCGATGTCGGCCCTATCCAGGTCCACCGGGGACACCAGTTGGATTTTGTCGCCGCTCTGGCGCCGCTTATCCTGCTCTTCCTTCAGCTTCCGCAGCCGTTCGACATCAATGTTCGCCAGGTCGATCGCTAACTCAGCTTGCTTCTGCTCTTCCTGGAGCACTTCTTGGGTGGCTACGAGCTTAGCGAGGTTGGCCTTGAGGATAATGTCATCGAGCTGAACCAGGACCGTGCCCTTGTCAACGCGCTGTCCTTCGGCCACCGGCTTGCTGCCGGCGCCGGTCAGCACGGTGAGTACGCGGCCCTCGACGGGGGCGGTGACGCGGGCGATGTGGTCGGGCAAGGGCATGGTGGTGCCGACGAGTTCGGTCCATTCCTCCAGGGCGCTCTGGAGGGCGCCCTCCCACTTGACGGTGGCTGGGGGCGGCTTCTCCTCGGGGGGCGGTGCGGCCCGGTTACAGCCAAACGGCAGCCAGGCCAACAGGAGGATGGCCAGCGCCAGCACGGGGCGCGAGCGGAGATGGGGCAGCGTCATGGGGCAACTCCAGGTGTCGCGTCGGTGGGGGGCGTTTTGCCCTAGAGATTCTAGGGATTGGCACAGAGAAGAACAGTGACGGCAGAGGCGGAAATGGCCAATCCGAAAGGCGATATCCGTCCGTGGTGCAGGCGGCTCGGCTGCGGGTCTGGCCGGCAGGCGAGCCGCCTGCACCACGGGACTGGCACCCGATATTGAACCAGGCCTGGGATGTGGGATTTCGGATTTCGGATTTCGTCTCATGCGGTGCGTATCCTGGGTGTCATGGCTGGGGTGGTGGGGCCTCCGGAGCTTGTGGAGTCGAACCGGACGCGAGGGACACCGCGGGATCCGCGACAGCGGCGGCCAGGTCCGCTTGAACCTGGTTCAATTCAAACAGAGCATCAAGGTAGCCGTCGCGGGCCTTGAGCAGCTTGCGACGGATATCGATCACGCGCAGCAGATCCACTCCCGGATCGCCTTGGGTAAACAACTGCTCAATATCTTTCAGGCCTTTGTCCAGGTTGGGGAGGATCTGGGTTTGGTAGCCATGCGCCCATTCGTGAGCATCCTTCAGTCGGGCCACGGCGGCGGCCACATCCTGGCGAACCAGCACTTCGGTCTGGCGCAGCTCCAAGGCTGTCCGGGTCCGCTCGGCCTCGCGCTGCAAAATCTCACCGCGATGCTGATTGAACACCGGCAACGGTAAGGTGATCTGCACACCGATCAGGTTGACGCGCGTTGGGTCGTATTCGTAAGCCGGTCCGACGTTCGGATTGCCGTAGCGGTTGGCGATCTCCAGCCGTAAGCGCGCATCCGCCTCAATCACTGCCATCTGGCGCGCGTGCAGGTCGGGTCGTCGTTCCAGGGCTGCCTGCATCAGGTTGGAGGTATCCTCCACCATGGACGGCGTGGCTAGCGTATCATGCAGCTCGAACGCTTCGTGGATCACCCCCAGCGAGCGCCGCAATTCGTACTGCGCTGTCAGCAGGCTGACGCGCCCCAGGCCCTGCTGGCTGCGCACATCAGCGACTTCCGTGTTAATCACGATCAGGTCGGCGCTGCGAAGCTTACCTTGCTGGACGAGCTGGCTCACCTGGTTCGCCGCGTGCTCGTTCAGGCGGACCGTTTCATCAATCAGATGCAGCTTGTCCTGGCGGTAGAGCACGGCGTTGTAGGCCCGGATGACGCGGACGGCCAGGTTAAGTTCCTGCGCCATGATCTCCCAGTCCGTACGCGACAAGGCAGCACAGGCCGTTTGCCGGCGATACGTGCCCTGGCCACGGATTTCCACATCCATCAGGAACTTGTGCTCATTGCTGACACGGTTGGTGATCCCGGCCGATTCGGGGCCGTTGGTGGCGCGGATCTTGCCTTCCCAGATCGGGTTGAACGGATACGTTCGGGCGATGACCACGGCGGCGGCGGCGATGCCATGCTGCTGCCGCAGCGCGGCCAGCTCGGGATTGTATTCCAGGGCCCAGCGTATGGCAGCATCCAGCGATAGCGCGGGCGGCGGCTCGGGAGGGAGCAGAGTCGGCTGGGCGGCCCACGTTGGAGTAACGCCCAAGCCAATCCAGACCAGCCAGCAAAAGTAACAAATACTCCCTTGCCAGCGCAGCCGACAGCTCGCTGCTATCTGGATCATTGTACACCCTTTAACCATCCGGGGGGCGGGGCAAGCCTAGCGGCTAAGCCGTCCCGCAACGGAATCCCAAGTTTAACACTTCTACGCATCATGGGGTATCGACCATTTTTACCGAAAGGATGAATATTTACCGACATCCGGTAGGTTAGCCGATTTACCTAAAGTGACGGTGAACGCAAGATAAAATGTTCCTCATCTGCTTTCATCCGCTCCCTTCCTGGACCGCAAGCAAGCCGAGCTGCTGCTCGTTGCGGAACAGCTGGTTGTATTTGGCCACCCGGTCGGTGCGGCACAACGCGCCGGTCTTGATCGGACCGCCGTTGCTGGCCACAGTGAGGTATGCGGTGCTGGGGGTCCGGAAAAGAGTTCATTCGCCGCTGGGGCGCTGGTTGGAGGAGGAGGAAATGAAATCCTCTAACCCGGTGGGATAAACTACTTTCCCGTGATACCGACGTGCCGGAATGTTCAGATCGGACCCCACCAGTTTATACTCACCGTCCGGCACCAGATACTTGAGGTACACAAACATCTGCTCCAGAGTCCCGGCGGCAATTCGTTGATCGCGTCGATTCTTGAGCTGCCACTTCATCGTTCAGCCCCCCTTGCGAGGAATTGGCAAGGGTGGCTCAGGTACCCCAGCCTCACGTGGTTAGCAGTCCTTCCGAACTCATGCCCTACTTCGTCGAGTGCGGATCGGCGAGGTATTTCATGATATGAACATCACTCACTGCCACCAGTCCTTCGCCGATCATCCCCTCCAGTGCGGTCAACAACGGCTCGATTCGTTCCGGCAGGTCCACAATCTCAATGCGGACCGGCGGGTTCTCGCTCAGTTCCAGCAGGCGGGTCGTATGGAGATGGCGGCTAGCGCCATAACCTTCCAGGCAGCGGACCACCGTGGCGCCGGCGATCCCCTTCTCCTGGCACAGTTGCACGATGGCCGAGTACAGGGGCCTTGCGTGCCACTGGTCCGTACTGTTGACGTAGATGGTCACCAGCTTGGCATCGACTTCGATCTTCATCGTCTTTCCTCAGCGCTTCGAGAACACGCCATTGGCCAGCCCCACGGCCAGAAGCACCCCCACAAAGCCGGCGAGGACGCTACCGAAGACATTGGCCAGGGCCAACCACCAGCTGCCGTCCCGAACCAGCTTGAAGGTCTCCCATTCGAAGGTGGAAAAAGTCGTATAGCCGCCGCAAAACCCCGTCCCGATCAACAAGTACCAATCTTGATGCTCCGGCGGCAATCGCTCCAGAATGACCACGGCGGCAACTCCCAGGATGAAGGAGCCGCTCACGTTGATGACCAGGGTGCCGCAAGGAAAACCTTGGGCCCAGGGCTGCAAGTTAAACCACCGGCTCAGCTCATAGCGGGCGTAGGTTCCAAGGGCCCCTCCCGCCATGAGTAAGACCACCCGGTGCGTGACCACTTCATACAACCAACTCCCGACCAACCAAAACCACTCCTTCAACCCGTACCCTCCCTTTACTTGACGATCATGACCGTACAGGGGCAGTGCTCGCTGACCCGGTCGCTGGTGCTGCCCAGGAAGAAGCGGGCGATCCGCGAGTGCCCGTGCTGGCCGACGAGGACCAGATTCACGCCCTCGCTCTCGGCGAAACGGACGATGGCGTCCGCAGCATGTCCCCGAACCACGACCGAGCGCAGAGCCACACCCCGGCTGCGGGCGTACGCCGCGGCCGCCTCACCGATCTGGCGAAAGTGTGCCTCGGCACTTTGCCGTAACTCGTCCACTTCGTCCACCATGCCGACGACTTCCGGCACCTCGGCGACACCGATGGCAGTGATGTCGGCTTTGTAATGAGAGGCCAGATCAACGGCTGCGGCCAGCGCCTTCTCGCTGGCGGGCGAGCCGTCGATGGCCACCAAGATCTTGTTGAACATAGCTCGCCTCGTTTGGATTCCCGGTCATGCGCTTGGTTCATCGTTGGCAGAGTACGTTACGACTTCTTGCGCTCGAAAGCAGGGCGCGATGCCTCCGCCGGAGGACCATCGGTACCCGGGGCTGGCCCCACCAACGACGCGTGCGGCGCGACCTCCGATGCCACGGCCGGTTCGATCTGCGGCCTGAAGAACGCCTGGGCGATGATGGTCGGCACGATGGCGCTGCCGATCACCACCGTCACCAGGACCGAATACTGCTCCTGGCTGATGTAGCCGTTATTGAGCCCGAAGAGGGCGCTAATGGTACCGAAGGTCAAGCCCGTGGACATGAGCAAGGTGATGTAGTTGCTCTCGCGAACCCCGAAGCGGAAGAGCCGGGTCAGTGGCCACACACCGATCATCTTCGTGGCAAGCTTCACCAGCAAGAGAGCCGTGATCAGACCCAGGCCGGTCCACAGGGCAGGCGCATAGACCTTCATGCCAGCGTTGAGGAAGTAGAAGGGGGTCAGGAAGGCGAACACGGTCGTGCGCAGGCGGCGAATGGTGTCCCGCTGCTGGGCGAACACCCCGGCCAGCGCCAGGCCCACCATGTAGGCCGGGAGCACCGCCTCGCTCTTGGAGAGCGTGGCCAGCGCTCCCAGACCAAACAGCACAAAGAAGACCATCTTGACGCCCGGCTCGCTCACGTGCGCCCCGAACCGGGTAAAAAACCAGCGGACAAAGCGGGGAGCCAACCACAGGACGACGGCCGCAACGACCACAAAAAGGAGCAAACTCCGATCGTAATTCGCGAAACAGGCCCCCAGAGCCACGACGGTGCCAAAGTCGGTGATAAAGCACGCTGCCAGGATCAGCTTGCCGAAATCCGTCTCATTCAAGCCGGTTTCGATCATGACGGCATAGACGACGGCGACGGACGTGGTGGAGAGAGCGATGCCGCAGATCATCGCCGCGTCCCAGTCCCAGCCGCTGGCGTAGCGGGCGTAGAGCATAGCCCCAACGAACGGGGCGGCAAAGCTCGCCACGCCGATGCCCATGCTCTCTTTGAGGAACTTGCGCAGGACAGTCGGCTCGATTTCCGCCCCCGCCATGAAGGTGAGCAAAATACTTCCGAAGCCCGCCAGGAACGTGATCCACTCGTTCGCTTTGAGTTGCCAGTGGAGACCAAACACCTGCGCGTGGTCCAGCAGGAGGGCCAGGTTGCCCGCCGCGATGCCGACCAGGATCTCGACCAGGGCAACACTGAGCTTAAAACGAATGGAGAGGAAGCTGGCCAGCAGTGCAAGCCCCATCCAGACCGTGGCGATCCCCCAACTGCTCTCCATCGTGAACCCCCTTGGCAAACCAGGCCGACACTCTCAACCTGGGCTCCTCATCCTCTCTCCTGCCGGCCCCAGTCTCGCCAGGCGGCACCTGCGATCAGGTCCACGCTTGCCGCTCCCAGCCGCCCACTGTTGACCGTGACGTGATAGTCCAGCGGGTCGGACCAATCGGCACCGAAATAGTTCTCGTAGAAGCTTCGCCGCTGCGAGTCGCTCTGGGTAATAAGCTGCCGGGCCGGCTTTTCCCGCAGCCAGCGGTGTTCCATGACCCGCCGCACACGCACGTCCAGTGGTGCCACGAGACGAACATGGAAGGCGCGCGGATGGTCACGGAGAAAGCAGCTACCACCTCGGCCGACAAGAAGAACCTCTCCACGCGCCGCCAGTTCGTTCATCAGTTGCCCCAGCGCTTGAAAATAGCGCTGGTAGAGACTCCCGGGGCGAAAGCGCTGGAAGATGCTCGCGGGCTGTTCGTCAATCTGTTCCAGCTCCGCTTCCGTGACGCCAAGTCGGATCGCCTCTTGTTCGAGCAACTCACGGTCATGGACGCGCAAGCCCAGCCGGTCTCCTAGTGTCGGCGCAAAGCCAGTGTCCCCGGCCCCCAACTCCCGCGACAACGTCAGCACGCGCGAGCCGGCCGGACTGGCTGCCGCAGCCGTTTCGTCACCGCGTACGAGTGCCAGCAGAGCAGTCACGACCACGTCCAACGGCACCCGGCCCGTATTCGCCACCAGGTCGTATTGCCCTGGCTGGAGTGCCGTATCCCCGAAGAAGTAGCGGGTGAAGCGCGCGCGGGAACGATCGACCTCGGTACAGCGCGCCAGAGCCTGTTCCAGGGACCGGCCCTCCAATGCAGCCATCCGCCGGGCCCGCCATTCCTTGGGTGCCACGAGCCGCAGATGAAAGCTGTTGGGTAGCTCTCCCAGTAACTGCCGCGTGCCCCGGCCCACGAGGATGACGTTGCCGCGCGCCGCCGCCTGCCGCGCCGCCTCGGTCAAGCCGTGCATGTAGCGCTCGTGAGGCGGATGCAGCCGAAAGCGATCGGCCATACTCAGCGCCTTTTCGTCCAGGCGCTCCAGGTCCGCGTCGGGCACCTGTTCCACCTGGGCCGCCTGGTGGAGCAATTCGCGATCGAGCAATTGCCAACCGAGCTGCTCCGCCAAGCGCTTGGCGACCTCGCCGCCGCCGGCACCAAACTCTCGGGATACGGTGATCACCTTCATGACAAACGCTCCAGAGAAGGGCGCAAAAAAAGCCCCACCAGGAACGCGCTTCTCCTGGTGGGGCGTTGCAATCTCAGTTCAACACCCCCACCCAAAGGAGAACCTTCGAGTAGGGGTCATCAGCGACGGCTCCAGGGCAGGGGACCGCGGCGGTTGATGGCGAACCCCATCGCCATGGGTGAGTCTATCCAGCGATAACCCATTGTCAACGCCTCACGCCGGCTGGGCCGTTCGTTTTGCTTCCCCCGGCTTCGTATCCTGCCTGTTCCCGCGACCCAGGTCACTCGAAAATAGCAGTTGACCCGATGCGGACGCCAACCTATTATTCCCACAGAGGCGATGGGGTTCGCCTTCAAGCGCCGTCGGACAGGCCCGGCCAGATGGCTGATGACCCCTACTGACAAGGTTCTCCTTGAAGGTAGGGGCTTGGATTTGAGCTACCACCCTTGAGAGAACCGCTCTCTCAAGGGTTTTTTTGTTGGCGGGCCCTGCTGCGTACGGAACCAGTTCGTTTCTGAGAGGAGGACGCCATGCCGCGAATTCTCGTCGCTCTGGATGGTTTGCCGGGCAGTGAGAAAGCTTTGGAAGCTGCGGTCAAACTAGCCCAACGAGACGGCGGGCAAGTCGCCGCTGTCACTGTTCTGGACCGGTCGGGCGATCCCCAGCTGGAACGGCTCGCGCACCGAGTCAAGGCCGAAGCACGCTGCCATCTGGAGGAAATCCTGCGGGCCGCGGCCAACTTTGCCCGATCTCGTGGAGTGCATTTGACCCCCATTTTGCGTGAAGGACACCCTGCGGAAGCCATCCTTGCTTGCGCCGAGCAAGAAGGTGCCGAGCTTCTCGTCTTGGGAAGCCACAAC
>JBGQLF010000176.1:0-10947 GCA_041499985.1 Gemmataceae bacterium | reverse complement strand
CGACGGTCTGCGCGTGGTTGCTGGGACGCTGTCCAGCGTGACCGCCGTCGCCCGCGCCGCGACGCATAGAGTCTGGACGTTCGTTCCCACGCGGAGCGTGGGAACGAGGAGAAACCAGCCTACGACAGCAACCGCGCATCGAACGGCAGCGGCAGCAAATCCTTCAGCTGATACCGTGCCTTCTCCGTCACGAGATTGCCGAGGATCACTTCTAGATCGCCGCCGAATTCCCACAGGATCTGCCGGCAGGCGCCACACGGCGGCGTCGGATCCGCGGTGTCCGCGACAACCGCCACGCGTCGAAAGGAACGATATCCTTCCGAAATCGCCTTGAACATCGCTACCCGTTCGGCGCAAATCGTCAGGCCGTACGTCGCGTTTTCCACGTTGCAGCCCGTGATCACGACGCCCTCGGCCGTTTCCAGCGCGGCCCCGACTTGAAAATGCGAAAAGGGGGCGTAGGCGTGCTGCCGCGCCGCCCGGGCGGCCTCAAGCAGTGGATCTTGTTTATCCATGATAGCTACAACCCTGTTGTCTCGGTATCACAGAAGAATCCCCGCCAGGGCAGCGTTAATCAGCGTCACCAAGAAGCCTACCAGCAGTGCCCGCATGCCTAGCCGAGCGAGATCCGAACGTCGCGACGGCGCCATCGCGCCGATGCCACCGAGCTGAATGCCAATGGAGGCGAAGTTTGCAAATCCTGTCAGGGCATACGTCGAGAGGATGCGGGCCCGCGGGCTGAGCGCCTCGTAGTATTCCGTGAATTTGACATAGGCCACAAACTCATTCGCCGTCAGCTTGATGCCCAGGAGATCCGCCACGCGCGGGATGTCGGTCCCTTCCACGCCCATCAGCACGGCCACTGGGGCGAAGACCCAGGAGAAAATCCGCTGGAGCGAGAGCGCGGGTTCGACGGGAATCCTCCCGAGCAGGTAGTCGAACAGGGCGATGAAAGCCAGGAAGGCGATCAGCATGGCCGCGATGTTGAGCGCCAGCCGCATGCCATCGGAGGCCCCCGCCGCCGCGGCATCGATCACATTGCGATGCTGGTCCTCCACGACCGTCTTCACTTCGCCGCGCGTATCGGGTTGTTCCGTTTCGGGCAGGAGAATCTTGGACAGATACAGCGTACACGGAGAGGCCATGACGCTGGTGGCGAGGATGGCCACGGGATCGGCGCCCATGCCGATGTACACGGCCATGACGCCGCCGGAGATGTGCGCCATGCCGCCAACCATCAAGGTCAGCAGCTCCGACTGCGTCATTCGCGCCACGTAGGGCTTGATGATCAGCGGCGCCTCCGTCTGGCCCATGAAGATGTTGGCCGTCACCGACAGCGTCTCGGCCCCGCTGGTCTGGAGAAGGTACATCATCGCCCGGGCAAACAGGCGGACGATGAATTGCAGCACGCCGAAGTAATACAGCACGGTGAAGAAGGAGGCGACGAAAATGATCGTGGGCAAGGCCGAGAACGCAAAGACAAATCCCTTATCGGGGAAGGCCTTGCCCATGGCCGCTGGGTCGGCCAGGGGGCCGAACACAAACTGCGAGCCGGCGTTGGTGAACTCCAGGAATTTCTTGACGACACTGGCCACCGCGCTGAAGAGCTCGTAGCCGGGCCGAACGCCGAAGATTTCCAGCTTGAGAATGAACAGGGCCAGCAGGAGTTGCAGCACCAGGCCCCAGCCGATCGTCCGCCAGTTCACCGCTCGGAGATTACTGGAGAATAGGGCAGGGATCCCGAGGAAGCAAAACAACCCCAGTGCCGCCTGACCCCGCGGGCCAATCCAGTCTTGCAACAGGTACGCTAGCACGGCCAACGTGAGTACCGTCAGGCCAATCATCCAGCGCCAACTGGGCGGCGTGGGCGGAACCTCCGGCAGATTGGCGGAGGGGACAGGTTCGAACTGGGTTCCCATCGGGGTCGTTTCCATGGGCAAGAGTTATCCAAGAGTTTCCAGGATGAGGGACTGTGGTGCAGGAGGAGCCTCAGCGAGGACGCACGCGCTCTGGAGCAGTCCGAGCGCGGCCTCGAGGCGTGACCCATCGCGGTAGTGCAGCTCCACCAGGGGATCGCCGGCCCGGACCTGGTCGCCGCGCGTGGCCAGCACCATCGCTCCCACGGCGGGATCGATCACGTCCTCGACGCGGTCTCGGCCGGCCCCCAGAAGCATCGTCGCGCGCCCGACCAGCTCGGCGTCGAGCGCGGCCACATAGCCGGAACGCTCGGCGCGGAACACCGCACGCTGCGGCGCGGCTGGCAAGCGAGCGTAATCGTCAACCACACGAGGATCGCCCCCTTGTTGCGCGATGATCTGCCGAAACTTCTCGAGACCTCGTCCGGACGCGAGGGCCGCCTGGATCCTGGTCTGAGCCTCCTCCAGCGTGACGCCGCTTCCGAGGTGCAGCATGCGCGCGGCGAGCAGCAGCGACAATGTAGTGAGATCCGCCGGTCCGCGACCTTTGAGGACTTCCAGGCATTCGATCACTTCCAGGGCATTGCCGACGGCCCGGCCCAGCGGGACGTCCATGGCCGTGATCAGCGCCTGGGTGCGCACGCCACTGGCGCCGCCGATGGTGACGAGTGATTCAGCCAGCCGGCGGGCATCGGGCAGGTTCTTCATGAACGCGCCACGGCCACACTTGACGTCCATCACCAGAGCGTTGATCCCTTCGGCAATCTTCTTGTTCAGAATGGAGGCGGTGATGAGCGGGATGCTCTCCACGGTGGCGGTGACATCGCGCAGGGCGTAGAGGACCTTGTCGGCGGGCGCCACCTCGGCGGTCTGGCCGATCAGGGCACAGCCGACCTTGCGCAGAGCGGCGCGAAACTCGTCCAGCGACAGGCCGACGCGGAAGCCGGGGATCGACTCCAGCTTGTCGAGGGTGCCGCCGGTGTGGCCCAGCCCGCGTCCGGACATCATCGGCACACTGCTGCCACAGGCCGCCACGAGCGGCGCCAGGATCAGCGACGTTTTATCGCCGACGCCGCCGGTGCTGTGCTTGTCGACTTTGCTGCCGGGCAGGTCCGACAGGTCGAGCTTGACGCCGGAGTGCACCATGGCACGGGTCAGCGCCGCCGTCTCCTCGGCGGTCATCCCGCGCAGGACGATCGCCATCAGCAGCGCCGAGACTTGGTAAGCCGGCCAGGAACCGGACGTGGCTCCCGCGACGAAGGCTTCGATCTCCGGCAGGCCGAGCGGCTGGCCATCGCGTTTGGTGCGGATGATGTCAACGGCACGCATGCAACCAATCCCCCAACCGAAGAACGTGGAGCGCTGGAAGCAATCTAATCGGGGAATGGTCGATGCTCAAGGAGGAAAGAAGAAACTGGCGGCGGAACCGGAGTGATTCACTCCATCTCGTAAGGAATCGGTTTGCCAATGAGCCTGGCAGCCTCCAAATAGCCAGCGATGGCGTCGCGCGCCATCTCTTTGGCTTCCTCCAGGGTTTCCCCCTCCGTTGTCAGCTCAAGAGCGGGAACATGGGCGTAATAGCCACCCTCTTCCGCGGGTTCGTAGATCACGGTGAACGAGCGCACTGCCATAACTCCCTCCCTTCGGTGACCCTATTGTAACGGAGGTGTGTTTAGTATGACGATCCCATTCGCCTTGTACCCATTGCTTCGGCCATTGATAATGGTTGGCGAGAGCGAACACGTTCTATGGTGGGAAACTTCAATGCCTGAACTGGAAACGGCCAAGAGTTGGATCCAGAAGACCCCCGGCGTTTGCGGCGGGGACGCTTGCATTCGCGACACGCGTATCACGGTCCACGGATTCGTGGAATGGCGCCAGCTGGGACTCGCGGATACCGAGATTTTGGAGAGCATTCAGGGGCTGACTGCGACCGACCTGGAAGCGGCGTGGGCTTACTACGAGCAGCATCGCGGGGAGATCGACGAAACGATTCGTGCCGATCGTGAGGCGTGATTTTCCATGGCACGCCTTTACGCCGATGAGGACTTCAACCGCAAGGTCGTGATCGAGTAACGCAGACTCGGCCATGACGTGATAACGGCTCAGGAGATGGGCCATCAAAGTATGCACGATCCGGATGTGCTGGCCGCTGCCATCCACCTGGGGCGGGCCCTGCTGACACACAAC
The DNA here is from genome assembly GCA_041499985.1 of Gemmataceae bacterium. GTDB lineage: Bacteria > Planctomycetota > Planctomycetia > Gemmatales > Gemmataceae > JBGQLF01. Next base: position 6,841 of record JBGQLF010000176.1, on the reverse strand, counting down.
CGGCGTCACTTTATCCGCTTGCACCGGCAGATTCGACCCCATTGTGGCATCCTGGTCTATACGCGCGATGATGCCAACGTGATCGCCTTGGCCGCCCGGATCGATCAGGCCATCGCAAGTCTGCCGAACGTGTCTGACCTACTCATTCGCGTCAACCGGCCATCCTCACCGTGACCTGGTTTGGCTCCCTTGCAGATTCCTGGGGGCGCCGAGAGAGAACGGGCACGCCAGGCGATTATCTCGGTCTTCCGGTCTGGCCCCCTTCGGAGTACGATGTCCTCACGGTCTGGCCTGGGCCCCGTGTCCCGAAGGCATCATCGCCGAGATCACGGAGCCGCTCCAGGCGGGGGACCACCGGCACCGCGTTGCCGCAGCCAGGCGTGGAACTGCCGCAACACCGCGTTGTCATCGGCAGCCTGGCGAGCCTGGTGCAGGAAGACGAGCAGATCAGCTGGGGTGAGCTGTGGGAACGACTGACTCGTGGGGCTGGCCCCATAACTCCCGTCCGGTTGCAGGACATGAAAGGTCAGCATGTCGCCCTTGAGGCGCCAGACCTCGGGAACTCGCAGGACGGCGTAGATGGCCAGCCGATCGAGGGAGCTGTGGCGGACGTCGACTTCGATGGCCAGGTCGGGAGGCGGGTCGGTGCGCAGGTCGAGCCGGCGGCGTCCCGCCATGCGGTGCGCATTGGCGATCCAAAAACAGGCATCGGCCTCGATACCGCGTCGGCGCAACTGCCGCCGCAGCGTGGTGGAACCGCCCGGTTTCAGCGGCAGCCCGAGTTCCTGCGTCAACGCACAGACGAGGAGGCCCAGGAACCAGACATCGTCGTCGTGTTCCAGCAAGGGTGACATGAGTTCCAGCTCCCCCCGGTCATAGGTGAGGCGAATGTCCCGCCGCTCGGCGAAGATCCGCAGCAGGCGTGTGTAGGTTCGCCAGTCGATGCCGGACAGCTGAAGGCACTGCCCCGGAGGCGGTGTTCCCACGGACGTGGCTTGGCTCATGCGCTCGCTGCCTTTCCCTCGAGGTTCCCCCGTCGCTTCCCCTTGCCGGTCCAGAGTATTCTACCCCAGAAGGTCCGCGGCGCAAACGGGACGCCGCGGACTTGCCGAACGACATGGTCTTCCGGCCTGGCCGCCTTCGGAGTACCATGCCCTCATGGTCTAGCCCGGACACCTTGTCCCGGAGCGATTGTTCCCTATCAGCAAGGAGGAGCAGTCATGTCATCCGTCCTCGAATCTCCCGCTGCCGAGGCACCTGCCACCTGGCCGATCTTGACGGCTCACGAACGGCGCATCTTGGGCGTCCTCGTGGAAAAGGCCAAGACCACGCCGGACGCCTATCCGCTGAGCCTCAACGCCTTGGTGACGGGCAGTAACCAGAAATCCAACCGCGATCCACTGCTCAACCTGTCCGATGTCGATGTCGAGGAGGCCTTGCTCACTGCCCAGAAGAAGGGTCTGATCATCAAGATCACCGGCGGCCGAGTCGAACGCTGGCGGCACGCCCTCTACGAAGGGTGGCGCGTCGATAAGGTTGAGCTGGCCGTGCTCGCGGAGTTGCTGCTGCGTGGGCCGCAGACTGAGGGCGAACTGCGCAGCCGGGCTGGCCGTATGGAGCCGATCGAGGACCTCGATGCCCTGCGTGCCGTCCTGCGCCCGCTGGCGGAACGGCGTCTGGTTGTCTACCTGACGCCGGAAGGTCGCCGCGGAACCACGTTGACGCACGGCTTCCACGCCCCGACGGAACTGGAACGGCTGCGGCACAAGCACAGCGCCGAGGTGGATGCCGTCTCGCTGGCCAGCGAGACTCCGGCGCCCGCCGCCGCGGCTGTTGCACAACCACCTACCGAGCCGGATGCGCTCGCGGCTCTGGAAGCACGGCTCGCAGAAGCTCACAGCGAGATTGCTACCCTGCGGTCGACGGTGGCCGACCTCCAGACGAATGTCGCGGGCCTGGCGGAACAGCTGCGCGGGATCAAGCAAGCCTTGGGGGTGTGAGGCCCGCCAAGACAGCGATAGGGCAGGGGGGGCCGTTCCTACCGCCGCGCCCTCGACTTCCAGTGAAGAATAAACGCCGCGCCCCCCTCCCTGGTGAACCGCGATTGCGTACAATACCCGACATGGAGGAGCGTCTGAACAAACTACTGGCTCATGCTGGGCTCGGCTCGCGACGGCATAGCGAGGGTCTCATTGCCGCCGGTCGCGTCTCCGTCGATGGACACATCGTCCGCGAGCTCGGCACCAAGGTGGATCCCGACCAGCAGCGCGTGTGCGTGGATGGCCAGGCGATCCGTCATGAACGTCCCGTCTATTGGCTGGTGAACAAGCCTCGCGGCTACCTCTGCACGAACTATGATCCGGCGGGTCGGCCATTGGCGACGGATCTAGTGCCGCAGGTGAGCCAGCGCGTCTACACCGTCGGCCGACTCGATGAAGCGAGCGAAGGGCTGCTGTTACTGACCAACGACGGCGATCTGGCCAACCACCTGATGCATCCGCGTTACGGCGTCGAGAAGACGTACCTGGTACAGGTGTTCGGCGATCCGTCGCCCGAGGATCTGCGGCAGCTGCTCAAAGGCGTCTGGTTGAGCGAAGGGCATGTGCGGGCCCGGCGGGTCAAGCGCTTGAAAAAACAGGGCGAAAGCACCTGGCTGCGGATTGTGCTCAACGAGGGCAAGAACCGCGAGATTCGCCGCATGCTCGCTCGGTTGGGACACAAGGTGCTCCGTCTCCGCCGCCTGGCCATCGGATCGGTGAAACTGGGCGCCTTGCCAAGCGGCAAAGCGCGTCGCCTCAGTCTGCCCGAGCTGGCCGCTCTGCGCCATCTGGCCAAGCGGCGCGAACCCCGAGAGCAGCCTCACGCATGACGACTCCCGCCTTTGTCCAGTGCCGGGCCGCCGTGACCGAAAATGTTCTGCTTGCCCGCCAGACCTACCGAATACGTCTCCACAGTCCTGAACTAGCCCGGGCCATCTGCCCCGGTCAGTTTCTCATGCTACGGCTGCCTGGCACCACCGATCCGCTCCTGGGCCGGCCGTTCGCCCTGTACGACACCGTGCTGGATGCGCAGGGACAGGCCGCGGCGTTGGATGTCGTGTATCTGGTCGTGGGCAAGCTCACGGGTTTGCTGGCCCAGCAGCGTCCGGGTGATCGTGTGGAAGTCTGGGGGCCGTTGGGCAATGGCTTCCCCGAGCTGAGCGGCCGCGATCAGGTCAGCCTCGTGGCCGGCGGCATTGGGCAGACGCCCTTTTTGGCTTATGTCCGCGAACTGCTGGGACAGCGCGGCTACGGTGGCAAGCCGGCCCGGCGCGCGGTCCAGCGCGTTGCGCTCTACTATGGAGTTCGCACGGCCGAGCTAGCCGCGGGCGTCGAGGATTTCCGTTCGGCCGGAGCCGTCGTCCACCTGGCCAGCGATGACGGCAGCCTGGGCTTTCGCGGCTTCGTCACGCAGTTGTTGGAAAAGCACGAGGCGCCGCAGCACCTGGTCGGATGCGGACCGGAGCCGATGTTGAAGGCGCTGGCCGGTCTGGCCCAACGCTGGGGCGTGCCGTGCCATCTGTCGCTGGAAACGCCGATGGCCTGCGGCATTGGCGTTTGCTTCAGCTGCGTGACGAAAGTACGGACCGCGGACGGCTGGGATTACCGCCGCGTTTGCGTCGAGGGGCCGGTGTTTGATGCGGCGTGTTTGGCTTGGGAGAATACCTGAACCAAGAGCAGGAATGAAGGCCATCCTTCCAGGCGCCGCTTCAGCTCACGACTTTGGGTCGTGATTGACAGCGAGAGCAGCTGTTCCAGGTCCGTCTCGTCGATCACCCGTTTTGGGCCTCCCGCGAATCCCGATCAGTCACAGAGGGTTCTTGCCAGAGCGACTGGAGGTGGAAGCGCTTCACCCGACAGATTCTGATCCCACACAAGCCGGCGCTTAGATTCCTTAGCGCCGTTAACAACTGGGTGTTAACTTTGGCTAGCATTTCGCTTGCGATTTGAGCAATCATTGACCGAGATCGAAGCATCATCATTCCGCGCAAGGACCGGTCATCGCCGTGAGCTCCCGAAACAGGAAACCGGCTGCAAGTCGAGATTGCTGTCCGACTTGTATCCCATCCTGCTGCGGCCCACGGACCCATCCAGTGTTGGTGACGCATGGTTCCAAGACCCGGCGCCGACGCGGGGCTCCCATGCGGCTGCGCTGATGGAATAAGTTTTGCACGGCTTGTGAAGGCAGATTGACGCCTGTCTCCGCATCAGAACACGAAAACGATGCCAAAGGAAGGGATGACCGCTGCGGGCAAGACCGCGTGCCCGGATGGTCTCCAGGAGATGGTGCGCATCGATCCAGTAATTCTTGTGCCCCGGAAACTATACCCCATTCGTTGCGCTGGACCCGCGGTCCGAGACGCGCTTCTCAGCCCAGGAGAATCTCTCATGCAAGCTTTGTGGACAAAACCCGGTAGCTCCAGAAAAGGCCAGGCGTTTCTTGCCCTGGCCGCTCTCGCCCTGATCGGTCTTCCCCAGGAAGTGTTGGCCCGGGAACTGATTGGGGAAGCTCAGAGTGTGACTTCCGCACCGACTTCCATGATGGATGAAGGGGAGGGGACTTCCTCCTCGCAGATCATCACGAGTAATGGTGAGACCATCGGGCAAACATCGAGTCCCCTTCTTGAAGACACTTCCCTGATGGGCCAACTACCAAATCCAATACCCATCGTGTTCAAATATGATTCCTCCCTGACATCACTTGCTCCCACCTTGAAAGGGAATCTCGCCGCTCACTTTTTTTTCTCGTCGGTGACCAGTCTTCCGGCGATGTCCATTCCCCCGAACACGCCGTTGACCCTACCGGGAACCCAGTTTGATGAACCCTTGTCGAACGCAAACGTCATGGTAACCCTGGACACACCCGTCACGGTCGGGCAAGGGACGCACACGAATCTCATCTCGCTGATGGGCTCAGGCGATTTCTTTGGAACAATCGGGGGACGGGAAGGCACGATTGTGGTGACCGCCGATAAGGTCGAAGTGATCGGGTCCGCTGTAGTCATCGACACGGGGGGCAATTTTCTGCTGAAGGCCAGTTCCGACTTCATCGACCTCAGTTCCGCCAGCGATGTGACGTTGACGCTCCAGTTCGTGTTGCCGGGGTCGGCCCCCGGTTTTTCGACCAGTCCGACGGGCTTTGTGAACGGCTTTGCCACAACCAATTTTCATGGTACTTTTAGCGGCACCAATCCCGGTGGCCCCCTTGCGCCGTTGCCATCCGCCACGGGAGTAGTTCCCGAGCCTTCCAGCTTGGTCTCGGCCGTATTAGGGGCACTTCTCTTGCTGGGCTTGCCCTTGAAGCGGAGCGTGTGCAAAAGGACCTAAGTCCTGTTCATGAGAGTACGTATGCTCCCAAGGTGGGGCAGGCTGACAACCTGCCCCACCTTGGGGGCACGCGACAAATCTTGGAACAATAGGTATCTTGATTTGGCGCTAAAGGCTGGTCCGGTGGGTCCTCGCGATCCGGAAACCGAGGCCGTAGCCATGCTCCGCAGGCCGAATCTGGTTCCGGAAGGCAGACCGCAGGGTGAAGGGGCGGCTCAGGTGGGAGCCCCCACGTGAGACGATCCACCCGATATCGCCCTGGAACTGCTCGTTGAGCCGATTGGTTTCTTCATTGTCTTCGACCAGGCGTCTACCCGTGTCTGGGTAATTCTCGAGGTAGGTCCCAGCCAGCTGATAGACGTTACCATACGTGTCAAAGAGTCCCAGGTCGTTGGGTTTGCGCAGGCCGACCGGCCAGGGATGACCCTCGGAGTTACTAAAGACCCAGCCGTAGTGCTCTAGCAATTCCGCGGGAGTTCCGTAGGCGCGGCTGGTGATCGCGCCCGCCCGGCTCGCGTATTCCCATTCTGCCTCCGTCGGCAACCGGTAGCCAGTCTTGCCCAGGTAGTGAGGATCCAGGCGCATGCCTGGCTTGATCTGGGCGACGGACGGGTAGCACATCTCGCTCTCCGGCACGCCCTCTTTTTCACTGAGCCAGCGGCAGTACTGAGCGGCCTGATACCAGTTGACACGGACCATCGGCCTGTCCGGATTCTCTCGATCCAGGCCAGCTACCTCTTGGAGCATTTGCTCGACTTCCGGATGCTCCTGAAGGAAACGGCTGAACTGCTCGAGGGTGACGACTTTCGTGGCCACGGCAAAGGAACGGGGAATGTGGCGGTGGTGTAGCGCCTCGATGACCTGGCGCTCCGGCTCGTGCTCTGGAGACCCCATCAAGAACTGAACCGGGCCGGAAACCACCGCTAGGGTATGGCCTTGTCCGTTGACATACCAACGACGCCCACTGCGAGCCTGACGCACCAGCTCCGCCGCGTCGATCTGCCGGAGCTGCGGCTCCTGCTGCCAGCGCCGCCAGAGCCAGTCCACTGCGGAGTGTATACCTGGGTCGGGATCCGTACGATAGACATGCAATAGCTTCGGCACCAAAGATTGGCGCTCGCTAGCTGGCAGCTGCTCTTCGGTAAACTCTCCGAGGCTCAGCAGCAGTGCCCGCCGCGCCGAGACATCGGTTTCCTGTTCCCAGCGGTCGATCACGCTCTTGGGATTCACCCCGAGGGCGCCCAGCCGGTGGATCAAATAGGTACGGCGGCTCGGGTCGGGACCGTGTTGCAGCAGAGGCCAGACATGCTCCGGGTGGCCAAACTGGTGCAGGGCGATTGCCGCCTGGGCTTGCTGCTTGGCCAGGAGTGCGATGGCGGTGTCAGACACGACGGGCCGGTGCCAGACGGAGGCGGTCAGCAACGGCTGGCCCGGCCCCCTCGCAGCAACGGAGATGGAGACCGGCCGATAACCTT
>JBGQLF010000175.1:0-10949 GCA_041499985.1 Gemmataceae bacterium | reverse complement strand
CTCTTCCACCAGACCGGGGTCATCCGCGCCGACACGCTGGAGGAGATGTTTGATCTCGCCGCGGCACTGGGAAGCCAACCCTTGCCTCGCGGCCGCCGGGTCGCCATCGTCACCAACGCGGGAGGGCCCGCCATCATGTGTGCTGACAGGTGCGAAGCGGGGGGCTTGGTGATTCCGGAGTTCTCGGTTGCGACGAAGTCCCACTTGGCGGCCGTGCTTCCCACGGCAGCCAGTGTCGCCAACCCGGTCGATATGATCGCATCCGCCACACCCCAGCAGTACACCCAGGTGATCGAAACCGTGCTGGCCTCCGGGGAAGTCGATGCCCTGATCGTGATCTACATCCCGGTGGGGTTGAGCGCGACGGAGGCCGTTGTCGCTGCCGTGGGCGCGGGTGTCACCCGGGCGCGGGCCGCAGGAGCAGCCGGCAAGCCTGTGCTCGCCTGTCTCATGGCGGAGCAGGGCGTCCGGACGCAGTTCGATCTGGGTGACGAGAAGATCCCTTCGTATGCTTTTCCCGAAGCGGCCGCCGGCGTGTTGAGCAAGATCGCCGCCTATGCCGACTGGCGGAACCAGCCGGAGGGGTTGATACCGGACTTCGATAACTTGGACCTGCCCTCGGCCCGGGAGGTCTGCCGAAAGGCCCTGGCGCAACGGGGAGCGGGTTGGCTAGCTGCCGAAGAAACACGGGCGGTGCTGACGGCGGCACGCCTGCCCCTGCCGCCGGGTGGCGTCGCCACGACGGCCGAGGAGGCGGTCGAACTTGCTCAGCGCATTGGGTTCCCGGTGGCGGTGAAGCTGGCCTCGCGCCACATCGTGCACAAGACCGAGGTGGGCGGCGTTCGCTTGAGCTTGGCCGACGCCGGTGCTGTTCGTCGCGCCTTTGAGGAGATCCGCGATCAGCTAGCTCGGGAAAGCCGACTCGGCGCGATGGAGGGGGTCGTGGTGCAGCCGATGATCGCCGGGGGCGTGGAGGTCATGGTGGGCATGACCCAGGACCCGCTCTTCGGCCCGTTGCTTGCCTTCGGACTGGGTGGCATCTACGTGGAGATCTTGGGTGATGTCTGCTTCCGGGTGACCCCTCTTTCCGATCGTGATGCCTACGAGATGGTGCGCGGGATTCGGGGCTCGCGGCTGCTCCAGGGTTATCGCGGCCATCCGCCGGCGGACCTGGCTGCCCTCGAGAACGTGCTCCTGCGCCTCTCGCGCTTGGTCGAGGAAATCCCGGAGATCGTCGAACTCGACCTGAATCCCATCCTGGCCTTGCCTCCCGGCCAAGGCGGCCAAATCGTGGATGCCCGGATCCGGGTGGAGCCAACTCGAGAGCCGTCTGGGCCCTGAGCGGGCGAACTACAGACGGCTCTCCTGGCAGGAGTTCAAGCCACTTCGATTTCGTTGGCCAGGATTGGAAGCACTGTTGCTTCCATTCATCATCCAGTCGAACAGATGGGCTGCACTTACGAGGGAACCGAGAGCTGTTCCGACGGACCGAACCGCGTCTCGAACTCCGAACGCCGCTCGTGGACCTCCTGGCGATCAACGGGCATGTCCTTGGGCGCCGTGACCCCGATGCGGACCCGGTCTCCCTTCACAGCCACGACGGTGATGTAGATGTCACCATCGATCACGATCGTTTCACCGAGACGGCGCGTGAGAACCAACATGTCCATTCCTCCTTGGGTCGGTTGGGATCGATTCCTGATCGGCATTGCCCATCTGTGTGCCGAGCCAGTCTTGATCCTACTTTGCAACGGGTTGGCAAATCTCTTCCGGTCTCTTCTCACCTTTCGACGGGAGGGCAGCCCGTCGCGTCCCTGGTTTCGGCAATGGTCGGTTCGGGCCAGCGCTGAGGGAATCGGTCCGCGCGACAGGCAGGGTCCTCGCCAAGCCGGGTCTCTCATGCAACCCGTGCATTACCTGGACCCGAAACACAACCTGGCCGTCCTCAGCAGCGGTTTTGCTAGGGCTGCGGAAGAATGCCCTGAAAGTCGCAGGTTTACGTAGCACGTGCAGGTGTCGCGCTCAGGCGTGCACCGTCTTTCGTTGCTGGGAACCGAGTTACCTGGCCGGTGACAGTCGTTGCCACCGATGGCGAGATGGTCCGTCGAGGACCGCTACCTGACGCCCGGTCGTCGAGCGAAGTAGGGTAGGAGAAAGGACCCCGCTGTGAAGTTTTTCCTCCAGCAGGGAACTTCTTAGGAAGGCGAATCTGACCGCCGTGGGCAGATCAAAGGAAAGGATAGGAGATGAGGAGGAGCTTGTCAAGCTGTCTTCAATGTCATTTGGCCTTGTGTCGCGGCGACTGGGGAATTGCAATCCACCTCTGCCTCTCCTCGGGCAACCCTCCATATAATAGAGAAAAAGGAGGGCAGCAACGCCTGCCGAGGAGTTCAGGAACCTGCGCGGAGGCCAGCTGTGACACAACGGATAGACCGGATAGTGGAAACGAACGGGGACAGCGATGCGCTCGAAACTCGGGAGTGGCTCGATGCGCTCGAAGGCGTGCTCCAGAGCCAGGGCACCGAGCGGGCGCGGTTTTTGCTAACCGAGCTGAAGGACAAGGCGGTCCGCGAAGGGGTCGAGATCCCCTTCACGGCCAACACACCCTACATCAATACGATCCCGCCCGGGCGGCAGCCTCCTTTCCCCGGCAGCCGCGAGATCGAGCGGCGGATCAAGAGCCTGGCCCGCTGGAATGCCATGGCCATGGTGGTGCGGGCTAACAAGCACGATCCTGGCATCGGTGGCCACATCTCCACGTATGCCTCGGCCGCGACCCTGTTGGAAGTCGGCTTCAATCACGTTTTCCGCGGGCCCGAGGCACCCGGTGGTGGCGACCAGGTCTACTTCCAGGGCCATGCTTCACCGGGCGTCTACGCGCGCGCCTTCCTCGAAGGCCGGCTCTCGGCCGCCCAGCTCGAGAACTTTCGCCACGAGCTTGCCCCGGGAGGCGGCCTGTCGTCGTATCCGCATCCCTGGCTGATGCCGAATTTCTGGCAGTTTCCCACGGTGTCGATGGGATTGGGAGCGATCCTGGCCATTTACCAGGCCCGCTTCAACCGCTATCTCGAGCACCGCGGGCTGCAAGATACATCGCAGCAGCGCGTCTGGTGTTTCTTAGGGGACGGGGAAACGGATGAGCCGGAGTCGTTGGGGGCGTTGACCCTGGCTTCGCGCGAAGGTCTCGACAACCTCATCTTTGTCGTCAACTGCAACTTGCAGCGCCTCGACGGTCCGGTGCGGGGCAATGGCAAGATCATTCAAGAACTCGAGGCCGCCTTCCGTGGTGCCGGCTGGAACGTCCTCAAGGTCATCTGGGGCGGCGATTGGGATGCGCTCCTGGCCCGCGACAAGACCGGCTTGCTGGTCCAACGCATGGGCGAAGTCGTCGATGGTGAGTACCAGAAATACATAGTCGAGTCCGGCTCCTACATCCGCGAGCACTTCTTTGGCAAGTACGCCGAGCTGCGCGAACTGGTCGAGCACCTGTCCGACGAACAGCTCCGCAAGTTGTCACGCGGCGGCCAAGATCCTGAGAAAGTCTACGCCGCCTACAAAGCCGCGCTCGAGCACAAGGGTTCGCCGACGGTGATCCTGGCCGCGACCGTCAAGGGTTACGGGCTCGGGGAAGCGGGCGAAGGGCGTAATATCACGCACCAGCAGAAGAAGCTCAACGAGGACGAGTTGGCGGAATTCCGCACCCGCTTCGGCATTCCCATCTCCGACGAGAATGTCGCCGAGGCACTGTTTTACAAACCGCCGGAGGATAGCCGGGAACTCCAGTACTTGCGCCGCCGTCGTGAAGCGCTGGGCGGCTATCTGCCCGCGCGCAGCGTCCATTGCCCACCGCTGAAGGCTCCTTCCCTGGAGGATCTCAAGGATTTTCTCAGCGGCAGCGGCGAGAGCGAGTTTTCCATGACCATGGCTTTTGTCGGCCTGCTCCGGCGCTTGCTGCAACACAAGGAACTGGGCAAATGGGTCGTGCCCATCATTCCCGATGAGGCGCGGACGTTCGGCATGGACGCTTTGTTCAAGCCCTACGGCATCTATTCCAACGTCGGCCAGCTTTATGAGCCGGTGGACGCCAAGATGCTCCTGGCCTACCGCGAGGCCAAGAACGGTCAAGTGCTCGAAGAGGGCATCACCGAGGCCGGCTCGATGTCGTCGTTCATGGCCGCCGGCACGGCTTACGCCACGCACGGGATCCCGACGATTCCCTTTTTCATCTTCTATTCGATGTTCGGCTTCCAGCGCATCGGCGATCTGATCTGGGCAGCGGCCGACATGCGCACGCGTGGCTTCCTGCTCGGCGGCACCGCGGGGCGTACTACGTTGGCCGGCGAAGGGTTGCAGCACCAGGACGGCCATAGCCCTCTCCTGTCCTCTGCGGTACCCACGATCCAGGCATACGATCCGGCCTTCGCCTTCGAACTGGCCGTGATCATCCAAGATGGCATTCGGCGGATGTATGAGATCGGGGAAGACATTTTCTATTACATCACGCTCTACAATGAGCCTTATGCCATGCCACCGATCCCCGAAGGCGTGACCGAGGGCATTCTCCGCGGCCTGTACAAGCTGCGGCCGGCGACTCTCAAGGGTAAGGGCAGCCTGGTGCACCTGCTGGGCAGCGGTGCCATCCTCCGTGAAGCGATGCGGGCCCAAGAGATCTTGGCCGAGCGCTACGGGGTAGCCGCCGATGTCTGGAGTGCGACCAGCTACAAGGAGCTGCGCCGCGACGCCCTCGAAGTCGAGCGCTGGAATCTCTTCCACCCAACACAGGAGCCGCGCAAGAGTTATCTCGAACGCCTCCTGGAATCCGAAAAGGGCGTCTTCATCGCGGCGAGCGACTACATGAAGTCGGTGCCGGAGATGATTCAGCGCTGGGTGCCGGGCGGGCTGTACGCGCTAGGGACCGATGGCTTTGGCCGCAGTGACAATCGCACGGCCTTGCGCCGCTTCTTCGAGGTGGATGCCGAAAGCATCGTTGTCGCTGCTCTCTCCCGGCTGGCGCGGCGGGGCGAAATCAAGCCGGCCCAGGTGCAGAAAGCGATCAAGGAAACGATGAAGGATGAAGGATGAACGATGAACGATGGACGAACAATCGTTCTTGTCTTCCGTTCATCCTTCATCGTTCATCCTTCATCGTTCCAAGGGGGCTGGCATGGCAAGTGAAATCAAGTTGCCGCAATTGGGAGAGAACCTGACGGGGGGCGAAGTGCTCGACGTCAAGGTGGCTCCGGGCGATACGGTGAGCAAAGGCCAGACGCTGCTGGAACTGGAAGCCGAGAAGGCCACGGCGGAAGTGCCCTCGCCCGTTGCCGGCCGTGTCACGCAGGTGTTGGTGAAGAAGGGCGAGACAGTCCAGGTCGGTCAGACCGTCTGCCTGATCGAGGGCGGCGAGGGCGCCGAGGAGGAAGGACCGAAGACCGCCCCAGTTCGGCAAACGGCCAGTGGTCGGAAGGAACCCGAGCCGGTGAAGGCAGGGCGACGCAGCAAGGAGCCGGCTGAGCACGTGGAACCGCGACGTGAGGTAGCCCAGGCAGCGCCCCCATCGCCCCAACGAACGGCAGCTCCAAAGGGCGACGGGCAGCGACCCGAGCCGGCCAAGGCCGAGCCGCCGCCTGCCGAAGAAAAACCGCCGCCCGCGCCGGCCGCGCCAAAGGTCGTGCCGGCCGGGCCGGCAACGCGGCGGTTGGCGCGCGAGCTGGGGATCGATCTCATCCAGGTCAAAGGAAGCGCCCCCGGCGGCCGAGTCACCGAGGACGATGTCAAGGCCTATGTCCGGGAGCTAGCGTCGACACCGGGCGTTCGCGGTGCCGGTGCCCCTCCCCCGCCGTTGCCCGATTTCGAGCGTTGGGGACCAGTGGAGCGCCGGCCGCTCGATGCCGTGCGGCGCAAGACTGCGGAGCAGATGAGCCTGGCGTGGAGTCAGGTGCCCCACGTCACGCAGCACGACCTGGTCGATATCACCGACCTGGACGCGTTTCGCAAGCAACAGGAAGGCCGTGGCCCCAAGCTGACGGTGACGGCCTTCGCCCTGAAGGCCGTGGCGCTCGCGCTGCGGCAATTCCCGCAGTTCAACGCCAGCCTCGATCCAGCAGCCGGCCAGCTGGTATTGAAGCGCTACTACCATCTAGGCGTGGCGGTGGATACCGACCGCGGCCTGCTCGTGCCTGTCCTCCGCGACGTGGACAAGAAAAGCATCACCGTCCTGGCCCAGGAGCTAGCCGAAGTTGCCGAGCGCGCCCGCCAGAAGAAGCTGGCAGTCGAGGAGATGCGGGGCGGGACTTTTACGATCACCAATCTCGGTGGCATCGGCGGTACGGCGTTTTCGCCGATTGTCAACTTTCCGGAAGTCGCCATCCTCGGCCTGGCCCGAGCGCGCTTGCAGCCAGTGGTGCGGGAGGGCCAGATCGAGCCGCGCTTGCTGCTGCCCTTGTCGCTCTCGTATGATCATCGTGTGATCGATGGTGCCGATGCGGCGCGCTTTGCGCGCCGCGTCGCGGACATGCTGGAAAACTTGCTCGTCATGCTGGTGCAGGCGTAAAGGAGGGGGCAGTCCATGGCCGATGCTGCGGAAAGTGATTTGATCGTTCTGGGTGCCGGCCCGGGTGGATATGCGGCCGCATTTCTGGCGGCCGATAAAGGGATGCACGTGACGCTCCTCGATGGCTCGGAGAAGCCGGGTGGCACATGCCTCCACGTCGGCTGCATTCCGTCGAAGGCCCTGCTGCACGCGGCCAAGCTGATCACGGATGCCCGGGACGCCAGCCAGTGGGGCGTGCAGTTCGCGCCACCCAAGATTGATCTGGCCACCCTGCGCACACAGACCGCCAAGGTGGTCGATACCCTCGCGAAGAACCTGTTGGAGCTGTGCAAGCGGCGCAAAGTCGAATATGTCCGCTCCCGCGCGACCTTCGAAGATTCGCATACGCTCCGGCTCGAAGATGGCTCGCACCGGTCTTTCAAGCACTGCATCGTGGCCGTGGGCTCCAGTCCCACTCGGCTGCCGGCGCTCAGTCTGGATAGCCCGCGCGTGATGGATTCCACGGCGGCACTGCGCCTGGAAGACGTCCCGAAGTCGCTCCTGGTCGTGGGCGGCGGCTACATTGGTCTGGAGCTCGGCAATGTTTATGCCGCGCTGGGCAGCAAGGTCACGGTGGTCGAGCTGACCGAGGGCCTACTCCCCGGTGTCGATCGCGACCTGGTCCGCCCGCTGCAAGCCCGCCTGGCCCCGCTGTTCCACAAGATTTACCTCAAGACCAAGGTCGTTCAGCTGGCGGACACGGGCAGTGGCATCCGGGCCACGCTCGAGGGCGCCGAGGTCGACGAGAAAGAGCCGACGTTTGACCGCGTCCTGGTAGCGGTGGGCCGGCGTCCGAATAGCCGTGGCTTGGGCCTGGAACGAACCAAGGTCCAGCTGGACGAGAAGGGATTCGTCCGCGTGGATGAGCAGCGCCGGACGACCGAGGAGCATATTTATGCCATCGGCGATGTGGCCGGCGAGCCGATGCTGGCGCACAAGGCGACGCACGAAGGCAAGATCGCGGTCGAAGCGATCGCTGGTGAACCGGCGGCATTTGATGCCCGAGCCGTGCCGGCGGTGGTGTTTACCGATCCCGAAGTCGCCTGGTGTGGCTTGACCGAAATGGAGGCCAAACGGCAGCAGCGCGACGTCAACGTGGTTCGGTTTCCCTGGGCCGCTTCCGGCCGTGCGGCCACGCTGGGGCGTCCCGAAGGCTTGACGAAACTGATCGTGGAGCCGGAAACCGATCGCATTCTGGGCGTCGGCCTGGTGGGAGTGGGAGCCGGCGAACTGATCGCTGAGGGCGTCTTGGCAGTGGAGATGGCGGCCTCGGCTCGCGACTTGACCCTGATTATCCACGCGCATCCCACGCTCAGCGAATCGATCGGCGAGGCAGCGGAATCGCTCTATGGTTCGTCCACGCATCTGATTCGCCGGGCGAAGACTTGAACTGACAAGGTGACAAGGTGACAAGGTGACAAGGTGACAAGCAGGGATCTTGCTTCCCCTCACCTTGTCACCTTGTCACCTTGTCACCTTGTCACCTATTGGGGCGGCATCAGGACCGGTCCCTGGTTGTCGCGCGACGACGGGGGAGCCTGAAGCGTTGGGACCCTGCTGGGCACCAGCGGCGCTTGGGTCGAGATCCGCGGCGGAGGCAGTGTGCTGGGATTCTCGAGCAACGGTGGCGCCAGCGGGGGCGGAGGTGTTTCTGCGGGCACAAAGGTGGAGTTGTTGCGGCGTCCCGATACCGAATGGTTCGACGCGGTCTGCGGCACGGGTACGATCGCCGGAGCACGCGACACGTTGGCGGCAGGAGGAGCCAGAGGCGGCTCGTCGTTCTTGCCTTTGCTCCGGTAGCCACTGAGGCGGTAATGGAGTAAGAGGTTGTGTGCGTGCAAGCGGACGCGCATGGAGGCATCATTGGCCGCTGCTTCCTCCAGTGCCCTGCCCGCCGCCTGCGAGATCGGCCGGAGGTGGGCCAGGCTTTGGGCCGCTTCCGACCGGACGCCCACCTTGGCATCGTGCTGGAGCGCGTCGATCAACACCGGCACGATATCGGGGTAAGCGATGCCATCAAAGTCACGAAGTTCCTTGGCGGCCGCCTCGCGTTTGTGTTCATCCTGGTCGGTCTTGAGCGTGGCCAGCAACTGCGGCACGCGTTCCGCCGGGTTCGCCTTATGCCGGCCGAAGACAATGCCCGCCGACGCTGGTCGGGCCAGGACCGTCGACACTACAAGGGCCAATACCATCGGGAAGCGCATCATGAGGGGCTCCCTCCGCTTGGGAACGAGCGAACACACGGAAGGATAAGCCGTTCGCGGACTCTTCATCCTTCCATGCTTCTAGATCGGCTCGACGGGCAAGGCGAGCAAACCAAAAGCAGCCTGAATTACCGATAAGCTCTGCCTTCTCTGCGTTATCCCTGTTACAGTTTCTCTGGGAACATGGCGAATCTAGGAAACAACCGCGCGCGGAGCGACTACCTTCGCCTGGGCACATCCCGGAGTCGTGCACTGGTATGTTCATCGCTCTCCTTTGGCTGATTTACTGGACGGGGGGCTATCCCCTGTGGCAAGCCTGGCGCGCGAACCGGCACACGAGCCTGTTGCACGCCGCCAACTGGATGATTGGCAGTTGGGCCGCCTGGGGTCTGGTATTCGCTGCGGAGGCTTTCAACCGTCCGGCGCTGGGACCCGCGACGCGCTACGTCGCCTTGTGCCTGACTGGCTGCGCGGGAGTCGCGGTGCTCGGGGCTCGGCGTCCCGGAGTTGGGGCCTGGAACTTTGTAGTGGTGGGACTCTTGGCGGTTCAGTTGTTGCCCTGGGCCGAAGGCGCCCTGGCCGGGGGCGGCTTGCAGCTGGGCGGCTTTCGTACCGTGTTCCTCGCCGCCACGCTGGCCGTGGGGATTCTCAACTACCTGCCCACGCGCCTGGCTGCGGGGGCGCTCCTTCTGGGACTGGGATGTGCTCTGGAGATTGTCGCCGTGCTGGAGGCCGACAATGTTGGTCACACTGCTGAAGTGCGGGGGTGGTTGCTGCTTGGGTGCGCGCCCTGGGCGGCTTACGGGGCGATGCAGACTCGGCCGGCGGCGCCCTCGGAATTCGACCGGCTCTGGCTCGATTTTCGCGATCGCTATGGCTTCGTGTGGGCGCAACGGTTGCGCGAACAGTTCAATCGCTCGGTGGCCCACGCCGGTTGGCCGGTCATCTTACGTTGGCAGGGACTGCGATTGCTTCCCGGGTCCAGGTTCCCCGAACCGGCCATCCAAGAAGCGCTGCTCGACACGCTTGGGGCACTCCGGAAACGCTTCACCGCCGAGTCCGTAACGGATGCCAGCACCGGCCCGCCTGCCTGCTGACGCCGTGTTCGTTTCCGGCCCGATCCAGGATATGGTTAGTAGCCGTTTAAGCCCGAAGGCGCGTTGCCGCCGCCGAAGCGTGGGGTTCGGGCCGGACCTGAACCCGGTTGATTGTTGGGATCTTTCTTTGGTGCGCTATTGAGCGTCTCTTTGGGATAGGCAATGGGTTCGCTGAAGCGGGCGTCGTCGCTGGGAGGCAGGACGTATTCCTCGGCCAGTTTTGGCTTGAGATTGGGCTGGTTGGTCTGGCAGCCCAACAAGGCCAACAGTGCAACGCCCAGCCCGTGCATCCACATCCCGCGCATGGGCTCCCTCCCCTGGCATTTCCCCTGACCGACCCCCATCCTCCTGGACTCCGAAGCGAGGACTATAGCCAGCGGCGGGCCTGGGTCAAGAGCAAGCCGGGGACTTATGTCCCCGGCTCGACTTCGCACAAGTTTGGCTCGGGCCTACTTGCCAGCCTTGGCGTCGGCGTAGCGCTTGCCCACCGCGCTCCAGTTGACGACGTTCCACCAGGCATCGACGTAATCGGCACGCTTGTTCTGGTACTTCAGGTAATAAGCGTGCTCCCACACATCGACGCCCAAGATCGGGACCTGGCCCTTCATCAGAGGGCTATCCTGGTTGGGCGTGCTCAGGACTTGTAGCTTGCCATCGCCCAAGACCAGCCAGGACCAGCCACTGCCGAACCGGCCCAGTGCCGCCTCTTTGATTTTCTGCTGGAACGTGGCGAAATCCTGGAACGTCCGGGTGAGATCGTCGGCCAGGGGCCCGCTCGGTTTGCCGCCGGCTCCCTTGGCCATGATTTCCCAGAACAGGGTGTGGTTGGCGTGACCACCGCCGTTGTTGCTGACGGCCTGGCGGATGTTGTCGGACACGTGGTTGATGTCGCGCAGGATCTGTTCGATCGACTTGTTCTGGAGGCCAGCCTGTCCTTCGACCGCTTTGTTCAGATTATCGACATAGGCCTTGTGATGCCGCCAATGATGGATTTCCATCGTCATCTTATCGATGGAGGGCTCCAGTGCATCCGTGGGGTAGGGCAACGGGGGTAGCGTG
>JBGQLF010000174.1:0-10978 GCA_041499985.1 Gemmataceae bacterium | reverse complement strand
TGCCGCCACAATTCTGTGACTTGCCTTTGAACCATGCCTCTTTTCCGGGGACATTGGGGGAAGACGGGACGAGCGACCCGTGCTGAGGGAATTGGAAAGGAACTCGTGCTGACCGGACCGAGCACCGGCTTGCGACTCCACTTTACGACGCAGCACCGCGGGGATGACCGCCGCGGGTAGGTCTACCCGCCACAAGTGAGGCTCAAAAGAGGCCGCCAGCTTGCGGAGCGAAGCGGCTTGCTCTTGCCGCTTAGGAGAGCGGAAGCGGCGCTCGGGGCACTCACGGTGCGGAGGTCGAGCTTCCGACATTCCAGCAGGCGCTGGAGAACCTCGGGGTCCACCGGCTTGAGCCAATGGTAGTCAAAGCCGGCCTCCTGGGCCCGGCGACGGTACGGCTCCCCCCCATACCCGGTAATAGCAACGAGCAGCAGATTCGCCAGACTATCCTGCCGGCGCAGGTGCTGGGCTACGTGGAAGCCATCCATGCCTGGCAGGCACAGATCCATCAGCACCGCATCGGGCCGGTAGGAGCGCGCCCAGTCGAGGACGGCCGGGCCATTGAAGGCGACCCGCACGTCATGCCCCCAGCAGCGCAGCAGCAGGGCTGTCGACTGAACCAGATCCACATTCGAGTCTCCGACCAAGACACGCAGCTTTCGATGCATCGGTAGCCCCTCTCAACGTATGGGGACACGGTCGCACGAGGCGCATCCGGAGCACCCTGGCTTGGGCCAGGACATCGGATCCGGATCCGCCTACCAGTCTGGCGGTGTTCGCTTTTGCACTTCCCCCAGATAAAGAAACGGCTGAGTCGTGGAAAAGCGCGCGCTCGTTCTGGATTTTTGCGCTTTTTTGCAAACGTCGTGTCGACCAGCAAGGCCGCCATCTCGGCCAGCGTCGGTGGCCACCCAATCAAAATCGAAGTTCATCCGGCGCAGCTGCGTCACGCGGCTGGCTTCTGGGTTCCGCGCGCGTCCACGGCAGCTGGCGTTCGCTTTAGACTCGACAGCTACTTTGTTCGTGGAAAAAAAAAGCTATGTGTTTTGATGTGTACTATGCTAATATAATGGAGTGTGCAAGCGTGCGAACCAAGGATTCTCAGGACCACCAGACAATCGGAGGTGTGATTGACATCAATGCCAACGACGCTCAAAGCCCTACAAGCGGAATGATCCTATCTCGAGCCCGTGTGGAGGATTCGCGCGACCAGCTTGCCGAGCCGAAGAAGGCCCGGAAAAAAAGGTAAAGTGAACATGGTAGTGTCCCGCCGGTTCCTCAGGTGCCTGGGTGACCGGTGACCGCATTCCCTCTTGCTCAGGAAACGTTATGAAGCTTACCCGTGCCAGTGCTTATGCCATCCATGCCATCGCGTACATGGCGGAAAAACGCGAGAACGGCCCTGTGGCCTCGCATTCCATCGCTCGGGCCCGCGGAATCCCGGAGCGGTTCTTGCTCAAGGTTCTCAAACCCTTGGCCGATCGCAAGATTCTCATCTCGATGAAGGGCCCCAATGGCGGCTACCGCCTTGCGAAGCCCGCGGCGCAAATCTCGCTGTTGGAGGTCGTGGAAGCTGTCGATGGCCCGATTCGTGGCCTCGTCCCACTCACCGAGCATGCCAGCAACGAGAAGGTCGACCAGAAGCTGACAGTCATTTCGGACCAAGCCGCTGACGCGACCCGCCGCCAGCTGCAAAAGGTCTCGGTGGCGGAACTCGTCGGCAAAACGGCGAAAAAGAAGTAAGGTCCCGCACCAGCCCAAAGCGCCGGCGAGGAAAGGAGATGATTCCTCGTTGGCGCTTTGGGTAGATAGGTGGGGGCAAGAGGTTTCTCCCGGTTGTTTCAAGGAGAGGAGACTTCTACTCCGGCTGAATACCGTTCGGGCGTTCGCCCCTCACCGCACGAGGAACTTGAGGAGCCCTTGCAAGCCCATCTTCGGCCGTAGATCCCAGGCGGTTGACCACTGCGCGCGGTCGCGTTTGAGGCCGAAATCCTGGCGCAGTCGTTTGTCAAAATCCGGCATGTGAGCCGCCCCATACAAGATGGCGATCTTCTTCTTCCCCTTGGCTAATTCCGTCTGGAAAACCTTCATCGCCGCCTGATTGCGGTCGCTGACGAGGATGGTGTTGAGCGTCGTGCCAAGTCCGTTGGCCGGGCCGATGAACTCGACCAGCTGCTGGGCTAACAGGCGTTTCAGTTTGCTCGGGCCATCGGGATCGAGCAGCAGGGCAAACAGGTCCAGATCACGTTCTTCCTGGCGGGAACTCTCCGGCCGCTGCTTTTCCTGGAGGTTTTGCTGGCGGAGAAAGTCAGCCAGGATGCCCAGGAAGACCGTAACGCCATCGTCGCCGCGGTTGCGGATCGCCTCCGCCATCTGCTCGGCGGACAGGTCGGCGTGGACGAGGTTCTTTCGGGTGTAATCAATCTGCTCAATCTGCGACTCCAGATCCAACACCGTCTGAGCAACCTGCTGGAGCAGCGCGAGCGGGTTGTTCGCGTCCCGCTTTCCCGGCTGGGGCAGCCGGGTTCCCTGGGGAGCCACCAACTCGTAGAGGACCACGTCGTACTGCTGCAATTGCTGATTCAGCTTGCGGTAGTAGGCACGATCCCCGACATGCACGACCGCAATCAAATCGACGCTCAGTTTCCCTTCTCCCGATGCAGGTACATAGCGCTGGGTTGCTGTTTCCAGAGCGACCGGCTGGTTTTGCGCATCGCGCCTCAGACGCAGGAACGAGCTCGCGTCCGGCTTTTCTTGCTGTTGCGGGCTCTCGGGTGGTGCGGTCCACAGGGGTGTGCCATAGGCGAGGCACACGAAGCTGATCAGGCAACACAGAATATCGGACCGGTTCTTCATGACTGCCGCCTCATGATGAAGAGTAACGATGGGTAACGGGCCCTGGTAATAAGGTATCAGGATCTCGGCCGCTGTACCACGTTCCCAGGGGGGCCGGGCAGTGCAGAAAGGATAGTTCAGATGAGAACGGCAGGTAGGAGTCTGTTTCGCAGGTCCCTCGCCAGTGGTTTGCCTGTGGGGCAGACATTCTTGTCTGCCGAAACGTCAGGCAGACGAGAATGTCTATCCCACAATTACTGGCGGCGAAGTTAGGAGACGGTCAGCTAGGCGGCGTGCTGGGCTAGCGTGGAGCGCCCTGGCTTGACGGCCCGCCCCACGGTCATCAGGAACGGGAGGGGACCGCCGTGCCGGTGTTGCCGGACATGGTCGAAGCCGGTTCCACGATACAGCTTACGGAAGGCGTGCCCGGTCAGGTGACGCACGGGGCCCTCCATCAGCACCACGACCAGATCGAAGACCAACCGCCCCCAGAGCCCGTCACGGTCGCCGTCAATGATCAGTAGCCGGCCGCCTGGGCGCAGAACCCGGTGCATCTCGGCGACGACTCGGTCCTGCCGCGGGTAGTGATGGAAACTGTGGGCGCAGGTGATCGCGTCGAAGGTATCGTCGGCGAAGGGAAGGCGTCCACTATCTCCCTGCACGAGGTGCATGCGGCCGTCGGCGCTGCGGCAACGGTTCTGCCCTTGCGTCAACATGCCGGCGCTCAAGTCCAGGCCACAGACGTGTGTCTGGGGAAACCGCTCCAGCACACGCGCCGCGAAAACACCGGTGCCGCAGCCGACGTCCAGAATGTATTCGTCGGCCGGAGTTAATGTATCCAGAAGCATCTCATGGGAGGGTTCGAAGAGGAACCACTGGAGCAAGTCACGGTCATAACGGTGACACCAACGGTCAAACTGCTTTTTGGCATCGGCCGTGCTGTAATCCATGGGGCAGGCTCCGGAATGGGGGACCCACGATCCCCTCTAGCTTCGACCGGGGAAGGCAGGAAACTTTGCCAAAACTCCCCTTCCCATTTGTATTTTCCCAGGCGTCCGTATAAGACGTGCATGGTAAGGTGGAAGGGCCCGCCGATCGGACGTGGACGGCGGTCGTTCCGCGGCTCCTGCGCTCGGTGTCACAACCATGCTACACGATCGCCTCGCACAAGATCTGTACACGGCCATCTGCCGCATCCCCATCATCGATCCGCATTCCCACATTAATCCGCACCAGCCGACCGCCCGCAGCCTCGACGATATTCTCGGCTACCATTACTACACCGAGCTGGCCCACTCCGCTGGCATGGACAAATGGCCCCTGAAGGCCGAGGCGGACCCGCACGATCGGGTGCGCGCGATCCTGTATCAGATGGCCTTCTTCGACAACACGACCCAGTACCAATGGTTCCTCGAAATTGTCCGTGCCTTTCTGGACTTCGAGGGCGAACGCCTTAGCCTCGCCGACTGCGCCTGGCTCTGCAAGAGTGCCGAACAGCTGATGGCCCAGCCGGACTGGGAAGAACGGGTCTTGCACCGGTCGAACATTGAGCGTGTCTTTCTGACCAATGATTTCGACGATCCCCTCCAGGGATTTGATGCCGCGCGCTATGTGCCCTGCCTGCGAACGGATGACCTGGTGTTCCATCTTGATAAGCCCGAAGTGCGCCAACGGCTGGCGAAGGCAACGGGAATCGAGGTCGGGGATGTGCCCAGCCTCCGGCGCGCGCTCACCGCGCTGTTCGACCATTTCACACGCCACGGGGCCCGGGCCTGTGCCATTTCCCTGCCGCCCGATTTTGCACCGCAGCCGGTCTCCGACAGCCAGCTAGCGGCGGCGTGGGCCAGGCTGCCGCAAGGCAGCGTGCACGAGCGGCTCCTGCGGAGTCTGGGTGTCTTCTGGATGTTGGCCGAGCATTGCCAGGCCTACCACCTGCCCTTTGACCTGATGATTGGTGTCAATCGGCGCGTCTTTGAGGAAGGCGTGTACCAGGGGCAGGACCTGTTTGATCAGCGGACGTCCTTGATCCAGTATGCCACGCTGTTCAACGCCTTTCCCGACGTAACGTTTTGCCTTTCGGTCCTGTCCAGCGGACAGAATCAGGAGTTGGTTAGTTACAGCTGGATCTTCCCCAACGTCGTGACGAATGGCCATTGGTGGTACTCGAACATCCCGGCGTACATCGAGGTCGATGCCCGGGCACGGATGCAGGCAGTGCCGAAGACCAAGCAGCTGGGTTACTACAGCGACATGTACAAGCTGGAGTTTGGCTTGCCGAAGTTCAACATGTACCGCCGGATTCTGGCCACGATCCTGGCCGACGACTTCATTCGCACGGGCATCTACACGGAAACACAGGCACTCCAGTTTGCCCAGCTCCTGCTGCGCGACAATCCGCGGCGGATCTTTAATGTCTAGTAGTCAGTAGTCAGTAGTCAGTAGTCAGTAGTCAGTAGCAGTAGGCAATGAGCTGTCTTTGCTACTGACTACTGACTACTGACTACTGACTAATCCTTCGGCAACTCCGCGCCGAAGAGGCCGCTCAGGCTCTTGACGACGACGCCGCTGACTTTGTGCGGCTGGCGATAACCCCACATGCCGTGGATCAATTCGAAGCTCATCAGCCCCACGATGAACATGAGCAGCACGGTGGGCGCCAGGGTCAAAATGGGCAACAAGCCCCAGTCGGCCTCCGCTACCGGGGCCGCCGCGGGCCGCACGGGGGCGCCTGTCGCTTCCTCGAGATCGTCCTCGTCGGCGCCGAGTATTTCCTCGAGGTCTGCGCCCTCCTCGTCGGCAACCCTCCCGGCAGCGCCGCGCGCTCCCTTGCGCGCGACCGTGGCCGCTCCTTCATCCGCATCCTCGTCTTCCAGCACGACCACCTGACTGCCACTCTCCTCCTCGGTGGCAATATCCTCTTCGCCGAGAGCAAGGTCGAAGTCGGAGCTTTCCAAATCGGTATCGGAGTCGTCCAGGGCCACCGCCTGCGAGCCCGATTCATCCAGGGCCGGTACCTCGAAGTCGGTCTCGAAAATGTCCTTGTCTTCTTCCTTGGCTTCCTCTTTGGCCTTGGCTTTGCCTTTGCCCTTGGCCGGAGCCGCCTCTTCCTCGAGCGGCGCAAGCCGGCCGCTGTCGTCCAGGGTCAGCTCAAATTCGCTATCGGAATCCGCCTGGGCAGCCGGTGCCGGCCGAGGCGTGGATTCGGCATCCAGACTCAGCTCGAACTCGATCTCATCACTGCCTTCAGGTTTCTGCTCGAGCGAGATGCCGCTGTCGGCGGGATCTTGCAGATTGATGCCGCTGTCGCTGGACGGGCCCGTGACCGAGGGTTCGCCCAGGGGGACTTCTTCGCCCGCTTTCAGGACCTTCATCTCGTCGCTGCCCAGTTCGATCGGCGAGGTATCCTCCTGAAGGGGCTTCAATTCGAAGTCACTGCTGCTGTCCGGTTTCTTTTTCTCCTTGGCAGCTTCGAGCTCGCTGCCGGAGAGCTCGAAAGGCGAGCTTGCCGGTGGCGGGGGCGGAGCGGCACTCGGCTTGACCTTGGCTTTGCCGGGGGCCTTCCTGGCCTGGCTCGCCTCCTCGGCCTTGCGTAACTCGGCATCGAGGTCGATTTCCTCGGTCAGGGCCGAATCATCGGGACCCCTGGCCCTGGGCGCATCACTATCCCCTTCCAGGCGGATGTCGCTGTCCGTGCCCGACTTGCCCGCCTGCCGGCCGAGCTGCACGGTGTTGTCATCGGAGCTGTCCGGAATAATCTTGACATCGCTATCGCTGTCGGGCTTCAGGCTGGCGGGCCTTGCCTTGGCCGGAGTGGCTGAGGTCGGGCCATCGACGACTTTGACATCGCTATCGCTGCCGATCTGGAAGCCGATGTCGCTGCCTTCGGGGACCAGACGCACATCGCTGTCACTGCCGGGCTTGGGTGGAGGCGACTTGGGAGCACCGCTCCTGCCGCTGGACTTGGGACCCCCGGCAGCCGGTTCCTTGAAGACTTCCTGCCCGATCTCCACCTGGTCGCTGCTGTCGCCGCCGAGGGAAAACTGGAACACTCCTTGATCAGCCGTTTCAGCGGGACTCTTGGGCACGGGGGAGTCGTGTGCCTTGGGCCGTGGGGCTTCACCCAGCTGCAAGTCGGGATCGCTGGCCAGGCCCTGGCGCCGACCGAGTTCCTCGATGTCTTGAGTGCGGAACCGCCAGGTGCCGCGGTCGGCAAATGCGCGCACCTCGCGCCGTTGGGCCATCTGACTCAATTGGTCGGGGGCCATCCCGAGAATGCGGGCGGCCTCTTCTAATGTGTAATACCCTTGTACCATGGCTTGTGTCCCGTCTCTCTGAAGGCTCCGAAGTTGGAGAATCCTGGATCGTCGTTCTCAGAAAGGCACTGGCGCGGAGCGATGAGGCACCGCTCCAATTCATCTATTTTAACACATCGATTGTAACTGGCCGGCCCTTGAATGCAAGGAATCTTTCCACCCGGGCCGGAGGGGCAACCGGAGCAAGTGAGAGGGACCGTGCCGATTGTAGGGCGGCGATTGGCGAACAGGCAAGGCCGAGGAACTTACCCGCAACTCGATCCTGCAACCGATGCGGAGGCGCCAGTCCGTTTATTCGAACTCGCTCGCCTAGCCGGCCAGATGATGCCAACCGTCACAGGGGTGCCAGACTGCCCTCGCCATCAAAGGCCAGCGAGCGTGCCGAACCGAGCGGGGTGAACGCCGTGGCACGGTTGGGAAGTGCCAGGCAAGCCTCCGAGATCTCCACTTCTTCCAGGCACAGCGTGTTGCGGATACGCAGCACGCGGGCCTCCTCTGGCGAACGCGTGCCGATGATCGCCAGGGCGGCGTCGACCATTTCGCGATCGGTGTCAAAATGGACCGGGAGGTTCGCGCCTTCGGGATAACCGGCCGTCAGGCAATTGATGACGGTGGCCCGATAATTCATCGCCCGGATCAGCCGATTGGTAGTGAAATCCGCCAAACCGATGCCGGCAGCGTTGCCATGAGTTCGTTCCGAGAGACCGCGGACACAGATGAGACGCATCGACGGCTGATTGGCCATTGGCGCTTGGCGCAGGGCACGTTTACGGCCGACGATGTTGGTATCCATCCCGGAACCGCTGATGTCTTTGCCGATCTCATCGATGAGGAGCACATCGGCTTCCAGAAAAGGAAGACGGGCCAGCCAGCGCTTGGCCAGAATCAGGAGTTGTTCCTCGCGTTCCTCGAACGATTCCGGGGGCACGGCCTCGACCTGGGCGGTTTCGTCGTAGGCGTTCTCCACCAAGCCGAGGCCGAACGTGATCGGGGCGCGGGCGCGAACAGTCCGGCCGACGGAACGGACCACTTGATCGAAAGGGTATTCGAGTAGGATGCGATGGTAGGCGAGGGCACCGGCGTGTTTACCCAGACCAATCATCATCATCTTCATCAGTCCGCTTTCGATCGGCCCCTGGTAGCCGGTGTGGGACTTGACCCGCGCAATGACGCCGATGTGGTCGGCTTCGGCGGCAGAGCGATCGAGAACGACCGGGAACCCTTCGCTGGTCGTACCGAGCGAAACGACCTCCAGGGAAGATCGGATGGGGGCGCCGACGAACTCTTCCGTGATGCCGTAGCTTTCGAGGACGCGGCGTTGTCCCTCGGCGGTGCCTCCGCCATGGCTGCCCATGGTCGGGACGAGGAACGGACGGGCGCCGAGGTGGCGCAGGAACCCTGCGACGGCACGGAAAACGAGGGGGATATTGGCGATGCCCCGGCTGCCGGCGGTCAAGGCGACCGTCTGCCCGGGGCGGATAACCCGTGCCAGGTCCAGCGTCTCGAGGGCGGCGCGGACGGCGGCGGGCACATCCTCGACACGCGGTCTGTCGAACTGTTGACGGATACGCAAGGTCTTCGGGTACGACACAGCGCGACTCGCTTCTTGCTGGAGGGATCAGGCAGCCGGGCGCAGGGCCGTCCCTGACGCACGCTGCCATGTTACGCCAAGCGGACACGGCTGACCAGGAGATAATCTGGGAGCAGTTCCGGTCTGCTGGCCAGTTTGTTCAGGCTCGCCTTGCCGAAAGGCAGAAAAGCATTTCGTGGGCGCGGCGAAACGGATATCCTAGGGTCAGGGCTCCGTGGTGTGTTTGGAGCAGCAAGCTTCCCCGGCCCAGAAGGAGCTTGGGGTGCATTCGACACTCTTGCTAACTGGCGGACAAACTATGCCTGCCACTCCGAAGTCTGAGACCCTGCCCATGCAGGTAGACGACGAGCGCCTGGCTCATGCACTTATCAGTCGCGGTCTGGTCACTCAGGACGAGGTCCAGCACTGCCGCGCGGAACTCGCGGGCGCCAAGCCGGAGGGCCTCCTTGTCCGCCTGGTGGAGGCTGGCTTCCTGACTTCCCATCAAGCGCGCCGGGCCGCCCAGGAACTCCCCATGCTCCTGGGCCAACAGATCCCCGGTTACCAGGTGCTGGAAAAACTCGGCCAGGGATCCATGGGCACCGTGTACAAGGCGCGCCAGCTGAGCATGAATCGCCTGGTGGCGGTCAAGGTGCTCCACCCCCGTTTGGCCGCCAATCCCGAGTTCCTCAAGCGGCTCACGCGGGAAGCCCATCTGGCGGCCAAGTTGAACCACAATAATATCATCCAGGCGATCGATGTTGGCTCCGCCGGCATGATTCACTACTTTGTGATGGAGTATGTCGAAGGCACGACGATCAAACAGGAGTTGGAGGCAGGCAAGATTTATGAGGAACGCGCGGCCGTGGAGATAGTCCTGCAAATCGCCGGAGCCCTGCGGCACGCCTTTCGCCGGCAGCTGATTCACCGCGATATCAAGCCGGCCAACATCGTGTTGACCACGGACAGCGTCGCCAAACTCGCCGATCTCGGCATGGCCCGCGAAACCGATGATCACGTCATGGCTCGCGCCGAGCGCGGCATTACCATCGGCACCCCTTTTTATATGGCCCCAGAACAGATCCACGGCCACGAGGACATCGACAGCCGAGCAGATATTTACTCGCTCGGCGCCACTCTGTACCACATGGTCACCGGGCAGCCGCCCTATCCCGGGACGCGCGTCGAGGAAGTGCTCAAGGCCCACCTGGAAGAAGTTCTGACGCCGCCGGACCACCTGAACACCAAGCTCTCGGCGGGCCTGGGCGAAGTCGTGGAGTTCATGATGGCCAAGGATCGCAATCAGCGCTACCGGACCCCCGAGGAGCTTATCCTCGATCTCGAATGTTTGCTGAGTAACCAGCCCCCCAAGCTGGCGCGGCAACGCATCGAGGCTGCCATGCTGCAAGAGCTCGCCGAAGGGGAGGCCGAGGAAGAAGACCATCCCCAGCATGGCGCGAGCGCGCAGGAGCGGCGCAACCTCTTGCTCTGGACCGGCGTCCTCGGTGGTCTCCTGGCCATGAGCATGCTATTGAACGTGTTGCTGTTGTTGCGCTAGTGCCGGGGGCGGATTGGTCCCGGATGGAGAGGAACCCAGCGCGCCCGTGTCGAGTGGGAAACGCCTTGAAGGTGGTTCATGTCGATCGATCCGCTCTCCTTTTCCTCGTCCCCGATAGGTATTCTCGTCGTGGATGATGAAGCGCCGGTGCGTGCCCTCCTCGAAGCCGGACTGCGTCAATATGGCTTCACCCTTTGGATGGCCCCGGACGGGTACCAAGCACTGGAGATCTACCGCCAGCACCAGGATGCCATCGCCCTCGTGTTGCTGGATGTTCGCATGCCCGGCCTGGACGGCCCGCAGACCCTGGCCCGCCTCCGGCAGATCAGGCCGGAGGTCCGCTGCTGTTTCATGAGTGGGCACACGGGCGCCTACAGCGAGCAGGGCCTGTTGGACCTGGGAGCCGTGCACGTTTTCAGGAAACCGTTTCAGCTGGCCGAATTGGTCCAGACTTTACGCTGGCTAGCCGATGTGCCCGAACCTCCTCCTCCTTAACCCCGTCCTCAGGATGGAAGGCAACATTGACGGCGTTTCCTTGGCCCGCTAAGCTAACCGCAACTGGTTGCACGTGAGGATGCAATGCTCCGTACGAGTCTGGCTCTGGCGCAGACACTACTCGGTGCTTCCTGGAAGCGGCCGGCGTAAGGGGTATTGGCAAACGGTGGCATTCGCAAGCCCTGGCCCCGGCCAAGGGCTTTTTTTGTT
>JBGQLF010000173.1:0-10984 GCA_041499985.1 Gemmataceae bacterium | reverse complement strand
GCGGACACTTGGACCCACAAATGGCAGCCCAAGCTCTGCAACACAACTGCCTGTTATCCAGGAGGTTGCTGCCAGCCAGCTGTCCAGGTTGAGCTGCCCCAAAGTGTCCGCTCAAGCTGGAGTATACGTGAGAAAGTCCCGGTCTTAGCGTACAATTTTTGACAAACGGAGGAGTGACCCCTATTTCCATCGGCAGGAGGAAGCAACGTCCGCTAATGGCCACTATGTGCAATTGGCGGGAGCGCGCGCCGACGGTGCCCGAAAGCACGCTGGTTGCAGATCGGCCTACTCGGGTGGACGCGGCCTTTTCGTCAGGTCCACCTTCAACCCGGGTTCTTCGTCCTCGGGAGCATACGCCAACACTTGCAGGTAAACCTCACGCCCCTCGACCACGCCTTCCACATAGATATGGGGCCCTTCGGTATCATTCAGCCCCAGCGCGTTCCAGCCGAAAGCAACCAGGGAGTCGAAGACCTCCCGCAATTGCTCCAGGTCGAGCCGGAAGCCCGGCACGACGACTGCCCCGTCATGGACACCACCGACCACTTCGACGGCGGTCGGGTAGATCCAAATCTCCCAGAAGCCTTCTTCTTCCCAGGAACGCAGCCGCAACGGCCCCATCGGGCTGTCGGCCTCGACGCACGCCGACACGGCATCCAGAAGTTCGTCCAACCACTCCGTGGCCTCCTCGTCGTCCCCCGCTTCCGACCCGTGGAAGAATTGGCGCCCAGCTTCTTGAAGCTGCTCAAAGCGCTCCGGATCGGTGCGGTATAACCGGGCCAGCGCCGGCTCCCCAAACTCGTCGAGCTTGGCCGCGTAAAGCACGTCCCAGGCATCGTGGAGTTGGCGCTGCAGCGCCGCGTATTCTGACGGTTCCTCTCCGGGAGGCCAACGTTCATCTTCACCCAGACCATGGGCTCGCTCGATGGCTTCAAGCTGGTCTTCCAACGCACCCAGCGCCTCGTCCGCGTCGGCCAGCGCGAGGGCATCGATCTGCCAGGACACCAGGTATAAGCCCGCCGCCTCCGGTAACGAACCGGCATCCCGGACCGCCTGATACACCGCCAGCCGCTCTTCGTCGGTCGCTGCCAGTCCCAGCCGTGTCCAGGCCTCATACCAGGGTGGTGGGATAGCCGCTTCCGCGCTGAGGCGGGCCAGCTTGGCGTGGATCACGGCGTACACGGAATCATCGTCCTGCGGTTCCATCGTATTCAGCCTCCCGAAGCGACCGTTCCTTACGAACCGATCCCAAGCGTGCGCCACTATAGTACCGTCGGACGGCTTCGGTTAGGATAGGAACACCCCCTGCAAACGCTCCCATGCCGTTGGCGAGGGCCTCCTTATGACGCGCAACCTGCTAACGATCCTGCACGTCGACATGGACGCCTTCTATGCGTCCGTCGAACAACGCGACCGACCCGCGCTGCGCGGCCAGCCGGTCATTGTCGGTGGCCTCGGTGGCCGAGGCGTAGTCAGCGCTGCTTCCTACGAAGCGCGCACGTTCGGGGTCCACAGCGCCCTGCCGATGGCCACGGCGCGGCGCTTATGTCCCCAGGGTGTGTTCCTGCCCGTGCGCATGCACCACTATGCCCAGATCAGTCGGCAGCTCCGCGCCATCTTCCTCTCCTTCACGCCCTTGGTTGAACCCCTGAGCCTGGACGAAGCGTTCTTGGACGTGCGGGGCTGCGAGGGATTATTTGGCCAAGCCCCGGAGATCGCCCGGCAAGTCAAGGCTCGCATCCAGGCCGAGACGGCTCTGACTGCATCGGTCGGTGTGGCACCGAACAAGTTCCTGGCCAAGCTGGCCAGTGATCATGCCAAGCCGGACGGGTTCATGGTCCTCGCACCCGACCAGGTCGCTGCGTTCTTGGCTCCCTTGCCTGTCGGCCGCATCTGGGGCGTGGGCGCACAAGGCGCGAAGCGCCTGCATGCCCTGGGCATTCGCACGATCGGCCAACTGGCAGCGCTGCCGGAGCTCGTGCTGGCCGATCAGCTCGGGGAGGTGGGCCGTCACCTCTGGCACTTGGCACACGGACAGGATGACCGCAAGGTCGTTTCGGACCGCGAAGCCAAGTCGATCAGCACGGAGAGAACCTTCGCCCACGACCTCGCCGATCGGCACGTGCTGCGGAGCTGGCTCCTGGACCTCGTGGATCAGCTGGCCAGTCGACTGCGACACGTGGGGGTTCGGGCTCAAATCATCGAGCTGAAGATCCGTTCCGCGGATTTTCAGACCCGGACCCGCTCGCTGGTCCTGCCCGAGGCGACGAACGGAACCGCTGTGCTCTGGCAGGCGGTGGCCACCTTGTTCGAGCGTTCCCTGTCGTCGGAGATGCTGCCCGTGCGGTTGCTTGGGGTTGGTGTGACACGGCTGACGTTCGCACCCGCCGTCCAGGGTGAGCTGTTCGACGGCGCCTTGCGCGCACGCCAGAGCGCCCTGGATCAGACCATCGACACCATCCGCGCACAGTTCGGCAGCGGAGCCATTCAACGTGGCAGCTTGCTGGCCCGTGACAAGGACGAGCATGAAGAGGTGACCGAGGAGTGAACCGTGCGAGACTACAAGTTTAACGAAACGGCCAAGGTTGACCCCCATCGTACAAGAGGTTTGTCGCAGCCCTGAAGACGCCGGCACTGGCCGATGTCGTGAAGGCATTCGCCAGCAACATGGACCGTGTGGTTTGGCGTCGCTGCTTTGCCCCTGGTGTCACGATTGTTGGGTCAGGGCCCAGTAACACCGCCGCCCACGAGTTGGAAGCAGCGCCGCAGCGGGATCGGACTTGCTGCACGGGTCATTTCTTATTCCCATCCTTCAGGTCGAAGTTGATCGTGTTCTCCTGGTCCTTGACCTCGGCCTTCAGGTCAGTGGTCGCGAGGCTGGTGTATTTCAGCGGGACAATGGGCGGCGGCAGCGGCGTATAGGCCTCGACCGCCTGACCGCTCTGGTCTTGCATGGCCACGATCACCACCTTGTGCATGCCAAGGATCGCCCCGTCTCCCTGGCGAAAGGTCGTCAGCCGGTACGACCCGTCCGAGCGGATCTCCCCCGTTGCCGCAGGGCCCTCGGCGGGGACAAAGTTAACCGTGCCGTTCGGGACCGGCTTGCCCTTGTAAGTCACCGTGCCCTGGACGACGGCGGTCTTGGGCCGAGGGTCGCTGCATCCGGCCAGGAGACAGACCAGGAGACCAGAAGACCAGGAGACCAGTAGACCAGAATACACCAGGCCTAATCTTGGTTGGTTTCTCTCGTGCATGCTCATCTCCTTGTCTCCTGGTCTTCTGCCGGGCGGTCACGGCAGGGTGACCACTTCGCCGCCGGCGCGTGTGGCGAGCTGTTGCAGCACGGTCAAACTCGTCTCTTTGGGCAGGAAACGCACGCTCCCATCGCAGAAGGAGACGTTCACGCCACCGGCATGGTTGCTCGTGAACGGCGTCTCGTTGGTAAAGAAGGAGCCGGTGTAACCGATCGGGTAGGTGACTGCTTTGTGGTCGATCATCAACCAGCCCGCCGCAGGGTTCGGCGGCGTCGTCGCGGGTTCATAGTTGTAGTAGCCCCAGGTCCAGGGCTGGATCCCGTACCAACTATTCGAGAGTGGCCGGCCAAGGGCCGACGACGTTTCGCCGAGCAGCAGGGTGTTCGAGGTACCGTCCGTGATGGCCCCCAGGGTTGTCTGGCTGGCTGGGTAGATGACTCCTGTGTCCGTCCACCATTGGTGCCGGCCCCAGGTGCCCTGGATGAAGGTCTGGCCGGAGCCGCCGTTGGCCCGGTAGTGCAACGCGGCCTGGTAGCGGGCGTTGGGGTTCGTCGCGTTCTCCGGATTGTCGGGGCTGAGGCTGCCGAGCTCCGACGACGGGCAAACGTACACCTTGATCGGTGTCGCGAAGAGCGGATCGCTCTGGAGCGCGACGGTGCGCCACGCACTGGCCCCCGAGCTGCTGTCGAAGCTAGCCGGGGCAACCACTTGAGCTTGGCGATAGCGATTGTCCTCCTCAACAAACGGGAGGAGATAGCCGGCCCAGCCGATCCGGTAGTTCGTCGGTATTTTTTTTCCGCCCGTAGGCAGCGTCTTGTAGACGTCGTGGTAGTTGTGCATGGCCAGACTGATCTGCTTGAGGTTGTTGGAGCAGGTCATGCGGTTGGCCGCCTCGCGGACTTTCTGCACGGCTGGCAAGAGCAGGCCGATCAGCACGGCGATAATGGCAATCACCACCAGCAGTTCAATCAGCGTGAACGCACGACGCCGGCAGAAGATGGATAACATCAGGAACCCCTCAAAAGAACGTGTTCGGAAAAGGTGTTCGCCGTCGGAAGGCATCCGACGGCCCCCTTCGTCCATGCCAGTCTTGAAGGCGGCCACATGCTGGAGCATGGTGTGTCACCAGGGAGAGAACTAGACTCCGGACCGACGGTGCCCAAGGCACCGGTTACAGCGTGTCGATGAGCCGGTGCAGCTCCTCCTTGCCCAGACGTCGGATATACGCCTGCAGGTGGGCCACCATCTCGGCGATGCCACCTGCTGTAGCGGGGCCGCCGTCCGTCTGTACGTTCGATACCGCGGTCTGCCGGGCCGCCGCCACGACAGCCTTAGGGGCCACCGCCTTCGGGCTTCCCACCTTCGCTGTCGGAGCGGCTGGCTTAGCGGCCACCGCCTTCGCGTGGCCCACCTTCGCCTTGATGGTCGAGACCTCCTTGGGGCGGAAGGTCACCCGATGCTGTTCGGTGAGCCGGCGCGCGATGGCCGCGGGTGGCTCCTGCGGGTACTGGGTCAGCGCCTGGCGGATCGCCGCCGACTTGTTGAGGGCTGCTGCTTGCTTCTCAGCCATCGTTGGGGTCCTTTCGGGCGAGGGTCGTCTCGGGAGCAGGTTGCCTGGGCTTCTGTTCCCATTATCGCGCTGGCGGCGCGGGCAGCCAGTCCCTTTTTCGACTTTCTGAGGTAACGAGAATTGGAATAAGGTTATCCTGAGTACGCTGGAATCCGAGCGTCGCGCCAAGGAAGAAGAACTGCGGGCCGTTGGCGGCTAGTCCCGCTCGTTCTACTAACTGGCGGGGCTGGCGACTTCGGCTGCCGGTTGCTGGGAATCCGCGTGCAATTCGGCGCCATCTTGGTCACTCTTGGCCTTCCGCCCCTCGCCCGTCTCGATCTCCGCACAGCGCTCGACCAAGGCATGCAGGAGTTCTTCGAGCACAGCACCGATCAGAATCGGCTCGCGCGCGCGGTGTTCGCCACCACCGGAGTTATCCTTCGGCATGCTGGAGTATTTCTGAAGGAACGGTGGTTTCGGGGTCATCAGGGTATCAGCGCGCTGAAGCATGGCGTTTCACCAGGAAGATAACTATACTACGGACAGACGTTGTCTGATGGACGCCCTACGATACCAGGGCAACATAGGGAAACCCAGGTTAGCTTGGGAGCTACGGACCACGTCGTGCTTGGGATGCTGCTTGAGGAGGGCTGGAAGTGAAGACCGTCGATCGCATCAAGGGAGATGGCTATGGCAAGACGCGCTCGACCAGAGCCGACGAGGGGTGGCGGGCCACGACACACCGTGAGGAGCGAACAGCAACTGCCGGTAGCGTTGACAACGTGTGAGGTGTGCGGATCCGACGGCTTGACTACCACGCACTGCCCGAACAACACCTTCGTCACATGCGACCGCTGTGGGTCGCGGTTCGACCTCTACTACCGGAAAGACGGCGCGTTCTTTGGCTACCCCAGTGCGTGGGGAGTGTATCTGGGGGCAGTTCATTGCCCTGAGTCCGTGGAGGATCCGAATCAGGCCGAAGAACCGGGCGAAATGAGGGTGAGGCTCGGCATCGAGACCTACTTCTACTATCTGTTCCGCGATGCCAGCGGCGTGATCCGGCGCGTGCGGATGGACGTTGCGCCCTTCCGGGGAGACAAGCCGCAGAGCCTGCCGCCCAAAGTGATCACGTACCATTACTGGGTGGTGGATGTCCTGCCGAAGACCTGACGGGCGCGGCCTTGGACTCAAGGGGCAACTCCTGCCAGAGTAGGCTTGCTGCTCACGGACACGCTGAGCGCCACCGAAGGTAGAGCGGTTCATGATTGGACACCCGGGCCAGGCCGCGCTACTATGCGCCTCAGCGTATTCTTTGTTGTCCCCGTCTCCGTACCGGAGGAACCAGTCATGCCCCAGCCCAAGAAGCCGGTCAAGCGGCCTGCCCACAAAGCGATCAGTGCCGACAAGGCGATGCTCGCTGCCAACAAGTACATCCTGTTCCACTACCCCACCATGTTCACGGGGGCGATCGCCCGGCGTCTGAAGCTGCCGACCTACGATGTCTGGGTCGTACCGATCGTCCTGACCCACCCGGACCACGGCGTCATCGGTGAGGCCGGGCTGGTGGCGGTGGATGCCCACAGCGGCCAGGTCCTCGGCAGCACGCCCCGGGCCGAAGTGGTGGCCGCCGGCAAGCGCTTACGGGAGGCCAAACACTATGACCTCGAAACCGCCTTTCTTCCGACAAGAGCGGTTTGATACCTGCGCGCTCGCTTGCCTGCGCATGCTGCTGGCGCACTACGGTACAGCCGCCACGGAAGCCGAGTTGATCCTGGCCACGGCCATGGAAGAAGGTGGGGTCGATATCGAAGAACTGGCCCGCGTCGCGCAGCGTTGTGGCCTCCGAGCTGAGGTCCGGGAACTGTCGCTCGACGCCTTGGTCGAGCTGGTGGCGCAGGAGCGCTTTGCCATCGTCTACCTCAACCGCTTTCCGATGGATGCTCAGTTCGCCATTCACGCCGTCATCCCCATCCGCTTCACCCGCCACTACGTCACCTTCCTGGATCCGCGGGTCGGTGAGCGGCGGGTATCGCAGCGCAAATTCGAGGCCGCTCGGCGCTATCTTTCCTTCTGTGGGGTGGTCTGCGATCCGATCTGACCACGCTTCCGCCATCGGGCATCAGGTCGCGGTTTTTTCATCCGTATTCCGGCCATCCATCCAACCCACGCTGGCTGGCCACCCTCGGCTACTAATGGCGCCCGGTCAGTATGCTCATTTGACCGGGCGACCCTGTTCCCGAGCTGAACATAAGGCATTTTCTCGGACGTGCCGTCGCCACCTGCTTGGGCAGGCCTGGCGACCCCCCCCGAGGGATGGCGGTCAGCCGTAGCGGCAGGCTTCGTGTTCGGCCCAG
Source organism: Gemmataceae bacterium (assembly GCA_041499985.1). Taxonomy (GTDB): domain Bacteria; phylum Planctomycetota; class Planctomycetia; order Gemmatales; family Gemmataceae; genus JBGQLF01. Next base: position 3,827 of record JBGQLF010000173.1, on the reverse strand, counting down.
CGCCGGGCATCGGCGAGCGTGCCGGCGAACAGCAGGCGGTATTCGCTTCGCCAGTCGTCGACCAGGGCAAGATGCACGCGACGGTAGACCTCGACGCGCAGCGCAGCGCCGCGGCAGGTGATCTCGTAGCGGTAGGCCAGGTCGGCGTGAGCCTCGGGGCCGGTCGTCAGATACACATTGCCCGCGCCGGTTTTGTTGGCGGCCACGAAGGCGGCGGCGAACTCGTCGGCCTCGAAGCGGGGCAGCGGCCAAGCGCGTGCCGGGGCGTTCTCGATAAAGCCGAGAGCCTCGGTGGGATAGCCGTCGTAGTGCTTGTAGACCGAGTGCTGGCCGTGGTTGTCGCGGAAGGTGTAAACAGCTCGCGTGCTCATTGTCCTGCTCCTTTCTGGCCGGTAGCTTTGGCGATGGCGGCGGTGGCCTTAGCCCAGCCGATGGCATTGACGACGGCAGTCCAATCTGGGTAGGCATCATCGAACGCGTACACCACGCCATCCATCTCAAGGTCGCCATCCGAAAGGGTGGTGAGGCCGTAGCGCAGCAGATCAAGAAGGATGCGCTGTGCGGGTGCCGCGGCGATCAGACGGACGTTGGCTTCGTCTTCCCCGGCGAGTGCATCGATCTGGTCGCCTTGCTCAGCGGTTTCTTGCCTTTCTGCGAACGGCTGGATGGTGTAGGTCCCCCATGTGGCAGCGTGAATCCGAACGATCCACGGCCCTGGCGTGTGTTTCGTTTGCGTCATGTGCTTTCTCCTTCTCGATTCGAGGCCCCGCCCCTCGGGGCCTTACGGCACCGCGCCCGAAGCCGCTTCAGCCGGGACTGTCAAGGGGTGCCGAAGGCACGCTCGCGCTTGCCCCTTGACCGGCTCGGCGGCGGCTTCAGGGTGCCAGGTAAGGCCATGGGCGGGGCTGGAGGGAGAAAGGCGTTGACGGAAAGCAGCAACGGCGGCAGGGTAGAGCAATGGATCAGAGGTCATCAGGTCGGGTGGCCGTGCTGGCAACCAGGAATCGTCAGGAGGGTCCGATGGATATGAAACGTATCGACTGGGGCCTGCTGGCCAAGCAAAAGGAATGGCTCGTACGGCAGAGCGAGACGTCGGAGGAGGCCGCGGGCTTGGTGGAGTTGCTGGATTGGCTGCAAGATGTGGCCGTGGATGAATATGGCATGTCGGAAGAGACGGTTTTTCCGGGCCTGGAGGGTGCGGCAGAGGAATCGAGGAAGTCTTTCGTCGCGGCGGAGGTGAAAAAGGCAGAGGGCCAGGGGCGGAAGCGATGAACGCCGCCTCTATCTTGCCGGGCAAGGCGCGGCGGGGATGGTTGCTGGTGCTGTCCGGGCCGTCGGGATGCGGCAAGACGACGCTGGCTCGGCGGCTGGAGGAGCGAGCGGCGGGGGGCGGCCTGGTGCGTTCGGTGTCGGTGACGACACGCCCACCGCGGCCGGGCGAGCGCGAGGGCCGCGATTACTTCTTTGTGAGCAGCCAGCGTTTTCATGAGCTGGTGAACCGTGGGAAATTGCTGGAGCATAGGGAAATGTTCGGCTACCGCTACGGCACGCCGCGGGCCCCGGTGGAGCAGCGCCTGGCCGAGGGGACCAACGTGGTCCTGGTGCTCGATGCGGAGGGGCGGCGGCAGCTGGTGGCTCGGTATGGGATCAGGGTGGTGAGCGTCTTCCTATTGCCGCCCTCGCTCGCCGAGCTGGAGCGGCGGCTGCGCGGACGGGACCAAGACAGCGCGGGAAGCCTGCGCCGGCGCCTGGCCGCGGCCAGGGAGGAGATGGCAGGGAGCGTGGCTTACGATTATGCCTTTGTCAACCACGACCTGGAGAAAACCTTGGCCGCCTTGGCGGAAGTGTTGCGCCGGTTACGGCCGCGTGCGGACCTGGTGGCGGCCTGCTCTACCTGAACTCGCTGGTTCGCTGTCTTACGGTAGCGGTGGGGCATGGCCGGTCCTTCGCGTGGACCGAGATAGCCAATCCTTGCCCGGGCCGGAATGGTCCTGGGCCCGTTTGGCCTTGGCTATGGCGGCGCGCAACTGCTCGTACACGCGCACCGCGCTGGGGTTGCTCTTGTCCATGTGGTCGGCCAGGTAGTGGGAAGCGGCGTGCAGCGCCTGGAGCATGTCGGGGGCAGCCTGGCGGAGCCGTTCGGCCTCGAAATACACGTTACGCGATTGGCGATAGTCCTGGTCGCCTGGCACGTCGACCAGGGCGGACAAGGTTTCGCTCGCAGTCGTGAATCTGCTCAGCGTCGTGGGACGGTTTGTCGCGGACGATCGCGGCTGCTTCCTCGGGAGAGCTGGCTTGGATGTCAGGATAGTACAGGCGCATTTCGCGGTACAGGTGCACGTTGTAAGTGGGCATGGTTCTTCTCCCTTTTCTGGGGCCGTCCCGCCTGGCGGGCGGCTTCTCGGCATCCAGCCGATCGAAGCACTGCCAGGACGCGCTGTCAAGAGTGAGTGGATGGGACCTCCCGTTATGCGTTATGCCCCCACACACCATTGCAGTACAAGTGCAACCGCTTGTGCCCTTGCAGAAACGGCGGCGCCTTCATGACTGAAATGGGCATAGTCGCGCTGGAGTCGCCAGGAGGCGCCGCTCCGTTTGCGTGCGTTCGACTGGGACCTCCAGGAATGTCGGTAGATGCGCCGCTCAACGCCGAAAAACGTGCGTTCTTCAAGGGAACACGAACGCATCTGCATGGGCTGTCGAGCGAGTTAGGCAGGTACGACTGGGTCGTGGATGGGGAAACTGGACCGTTCCATCAGGTCGGAATTAGGTTTTGCGACGGTTCCGTCCGTTGCACCTGACTGATTGTAACCCATTGATGTACACCAGTTTGGTAGCCGGCGCTGTCATCGCTGCGGCTCGGGATTGGGTCTGAGAACGCCAGGAATTAGGTTTTAGCAACGGCCATCACGTGGAAGGTCTCCCTGGGAACCAGCGGCTAACTTTCGTGCGGCCGGTGCTGTGAATCTTTCCCTCTGCCCTCAGTTGCCTCAGCAAGGTCCGCACTTGGTCGCGGGACAGGAAGGGCAGAACCTGCAAGAGTTCGGCCAGAGGGCTGCCCTCGTCCTGGTGTTCTTCGATGTGTTGGGGGTCACTCCTCGGAACGGAAAAAATTGCACGCTAACGTGTGTCTCCGGCCGGCCCCGAGGAGGACATAGACGGGTCGCTCCAACTCCTAACTTGCCGCATCAACGGAAGAGCCACACGGTAGCGGTCCAGGTTCCGACGCCGCATGCCAATGCCGCCGCTGGTCCGCAACCACCGCCTCAAGCAACCCGTGTCTCTGGCCTCAGGGTTGAGCAGCCGGGGACTTGGCGACACGTTCTTCGGGCACGGGGGTCCCATCCCAGATCCGCACAGTGCGATCTCCACTGGCCGAAGCCAGCCGCTGTCCATCCGGACTAAAGACCACATCCCAGATCCCGGTTATATGCCCTTTGAGTGTCAATAATTCCTGGCCGCTGCCTGCATCCCAGACCCGCACCGTCTGATCCTGACTAGCCGACGCTAGCCGTTGCCCATCCGGGCTGAAGGCCACACTTCGGACCCAGGCCGTATGCCCTTTGAGGCTCAATAGTTCTTGGCCGCTGCGTGCATCCCAGACCCGCACCGTCTGGTCCTGACTGGCGGAGGCCAGCCGCTGCCCATCCGGGCTGAAGGCCACGCTCCAGACTGCATCCGTGTGCCCCTGGAGGGTCAGCAGTTCCTGGCCGCTGCGCGCATCCCACACCTTCACCGTCCGGTCGCCACTGGCCGACGCTAGCCGCTGCCCATCCGGACTGAAGGCCACGCTCCGGACTGGGGCCCTGTGCCCCTGGAGAGTCTGC
>JBGQLF010000172.1:0-11010 GCA_041499985.1 Gemmataceae bacterium | reverse complement strand
CCGGCAGCAGTATCGTCTTCACACACCCGGCGACCGGGCAAACGTTCACCATTCCGTGAGCGTTCGCGGTTGCGGTCGCCCACCAAGTTCCGCTCGATAAGGCCGTCCCGGCCACCGGTCGGTCAAGGAATCAGGAGATGGGACGCGGAAAAAGGACTCTACCGGGTCCCACGACAGGTCGTTGAAGCTGCCCACGTTCTCGTTCCCAACCTCCTGTTCGAGAATGGCCTTCGGCTCCCTCACTGCCTTACCAGCCTACGCTCCCCGGGCCGCGATGCAGGTCGTCCTTGGCATCGGGTATCGTGTTCAGGTATTCGACCGTCAAGCCGGCCTGCTGGAACTGCTTTACCGCCGTGGCGAGATCGGTGTTGGGATCAACCTGGCCTTGGGATGCCTCCGCGAGCTTGTCCGTGATGACCTGGCGTGCGTGTACGCTCTGTCGTCGGCCGCGGCCGGCAAGGACGCCGCCCTGCCCCAGGTCGGTCGGGACCGACTCCGCGAGCAGTACGCCGCCCGTGCCGTGGAACTCCTCGGCAAGGCCCAGGCGGCGGGTTTCTTCAAGAATCAAGCGAGCGTAGATCAGCTGAAGAAAGACACTGACCTCGACTCGGTGCGTTCCCGTACGGACTTCCAGAAACTCCTGGGCGATCTGGACATGAACCTCAAGCCAGGGATCAAGTAGCTTCGCCGCATCTGCCAGCAACCAGCCCTTTCCGGGGTCGGTTCTCCCCTTCTCGTTCCTGGGTCGCTGCTGGCCAGGCGCGGTTGCTCTCGCCCCACGCGCCGGAGACGAGACCCAACAACCGGCGGATCATGCGGGACATTGTTTTCTCCAGGATAAGAAGTTCAACGTTTCCAGCTGCGTCGTCCGAGGCCTGGTGGCTTCCCGGACGTGCGTGCCTTCCTATCCAATGTCCTCGCAGGAGTGACCTGAAACCCGACACGGCAGTGTCTGTTTTTCTGGGAAGGGCAAGTAGTCAAGTCGAGTGAGCCGGCCTCTTGCATCGCCAGCGTCCGGCTGCTAACCTCTTAAAGGATTAGGTTTCGCCTCTGGAGGATCCCCCCTATGCGACGCGCTCTCTTGTGTCTCGTGTCCCTGCTGGTCTTCGCACCAGCGCTCTGGGCTCTGGACGAGCCCCCGGACAAACCCAAACCGGACAAGCCGCAGACGCCGGCGGAACAGTACAAGGCGCTGGTCGAGGAGATTAACAAGGCCCGGCAAGCGTACTCCGACGCGTATCGACAGGCCAAGACAGATGAGGAGCGGCAGAAGGTATTCACGGACAAGTATCCGCAGCCGGAGAAGTTCGCGCCGCGCTTCCTGGAACTGGCGGAGAAGCATGCCAGTGATGCCGCCGCGGTCGATGCCCTGGCCTGGATCGCTACCAACGTCCGGCGCGGCTCGGAGAACGACAAAGCTTTGGACATCCTGTTTCGCGATCATCTCAAGAATGAGAAGCTCGGCCCGGTATGCGGGATGTTGGTTTATTCCCCGGGGCCGAATGTCGAGAACCTGCTCCGGAAAGCCATGGAGCAAAGTCCGCATCACGCAGTACAGGGCCAAGCGAGCTACGCGCTAGCCCAGCACTTGATGAGATTTCGCAAAGCCGACGAAGCGGAGAAGCTGTTCGAGCAAGTCGTCGCCAAGTATGCCGATGTCAAGCGCGGGCAGGGCAGCCTGGCCGATGCTGCGAAGGCGGACTTGTTCGAGCTGCGGAACCTGGCGATCGGCAAGCCGGCTCCAGATATCGAGGGCGAGGACATCGACGGCACAAAGTTCAAGCTGAGCGATTACCGAGGAAAGGTGGTGGTGCTGGACTTCTGGGGGCATTGGTGAGGCCCCTGCCGGGCCATGTACCCCCACGAGCGGTCGCTCGTGAAACGGCTGGCGGACAAGCCCTTCGCTCTCCTCGGCATCAACAGCGATCCGAACCGTGACGTACTCACGAAGGCACTGGAGAGTGAGCAGATCACCTGGCGCTCCTGGTGGGACCGCACCACCAGCGGTCCCATCGCCACGCAGTGGAATGTCCACTCCTGGCCGACGATCTATGTCCTCGACCACAAGGGCGTGATCCGCTACAAGGGAGTCCGCGAGAAGGCTATGGATAAGGCCGTGGATACGCTGCTCCAAGAGCTGGACGCGGAGGCGGCCAACAAGGAACGCAATTAGCCGAATCCGCGGAAAGAGCCAGCCACGTGCGCTGGCTCTTTCCGCTTCCTTTTGTTACGGTTCTTGCGGCCCTGTCCCGGGTTTCTCTTCGCCTTGGGACTCGTCCTCGGGTTTGCTCAAGAGCTTCTGAAAGTCCAGGCGCGACCGCAACGGAGCCAGATCCGGGGCTTCCCGAAGTTGATCCACCCCCTGCAAGCCCCTGTGGACCGCCTCGCGCAGCCAAGCCATGGCCCGGTCAGCATACGTTTGCGCCAGCTCCTGACGCTCTTGGTCGGATAGTTGCCGGTCCTGCTCAGCGAGCGGCACACAGCGGGCCAGGAACCCGGCGGCGCGACGATACGCCCGCCCTTCATCCAGTGCCAGGCGCGGCAATTCCCCTGCTGCTCGAGCCGCCTCCGCATGCTTTCCGCGCTGCACTTGGCTTTCGGCCCAATTCGCGTAGAGATCGTACAAATAGGGCCGTAGGTGTGGCTGGCGTGCATCGGCTTCCAGCGTCGCTTGCTCTCGGCGCAGGGTCTTGTGCAGGAGTTGCTCGGCTTCGACGAGGCCCAGGCCAAGCAACAGCGGCGCCAGGCGGTTCACGGTCGCGAGCAGTTCGCCGCGAAAGTCCGAGGCCGTTGGGAAGTCGGTGACCAAATTCTCGAGCTCGCCTATGGCTGTCCGATAGTCTTTCATCGCCCGGTCCGGCTCCCCGAGTCGCTGGTGAATATCTCCCGTCATCCGGTAAGCAAAAGCAATTCGCCGGCGCGCTTCCGGATCATTTCCCTTTTCCTGAAGAATTGTCTCATAGTACCGGAGCACCTCTTCCAGGAGTTGGCGCCGGGCCTCCCTTTGCGCGGGCGCATGGCCTCCTGGCTCCACGGCGGTTCGGTTCAGCAGCGCCTCCACCGATCCTCGAGCCATCCGGAAGTTCGCCTCCGCGCGGGCCTGTTCTGCCGCCGCGAGTTCCTCCAGCGCCATCGTTCGCTGCCGCAGGACTCGCGATATCGCCCATCCCTTGACGAAGACCACCACCAGCAGGACCACGACACCGGCTTTGACCCATCCCTTCTGCCGGCGCCCCCACCAGAGGACCGCCTTGAGGAACGACGGCCGGCGCGCCCGGATCGGCTTGTGATCGAGATAGCGCTGGAGATCGTCCGCCAGTTCCTCAGCCGTCGGGTAGCGCTGCTTGGGATCCTTGGCCAAGCATTTCAGACAAATCGCCTCCAATTCTCGACTCGCACGCGGGTTGACGGCTCGCGGTTGTCTCGGTTCCTGCTCGGCCACCTGGCGCAGCGTGTCCAGCGGCGTGTCGGCCCGGAAGGGAGGCCAACCAGTCAACAGCTCGTAGAGAATGGCGCCGAGGCTGTAGACGTCCGCGGCCGTGGTCAGCTCGCGCTTCTTGCCGGACGCTTGCTCCGGTGCCATGTAGCTGGGTGTGCCGACGATGATCCCCGATTGCGTCAGCCCGGAGTCCCCGTGGAGGCGCTTGGCCAGGCCAAAATCGGTGACATGCGGTTGCCCCTGTGCGTCGATGAGGATGTTGGCCGGCTTGAGGTCGCGGTGCAGGATGCCGCGCTGATGCGCGTAATGAATGGTCCGGGCCACGGTTACCAGCATCTGGGCAGCAGCACGGGGATCTTCGACCAGGCGCGCCACATGCTGGCTCAGGTTGCCGCCTTCGATCAGCTTCATGCTGAAATACTGCTGTCCCTGGCAATCACCGACTTCGTAGATGGGCACGATGTGTGGATGATCCAGATTGGCGGTCGCCTCGGCTTCACTGTGAAAGCGCTGCACGTCGGTGGGCGACAGGGTCAGGGCGATCCGAATCATCTTCAGGGCCACGAGGCGGTTGAGGCTCCGCTGCCGAGCTCTCCAGACGATGCCCATGCCGCCGCGGGCAATCTCTCCCAGCAGTTCGTAATCGCCAAAGTATCCGACCCGGGTTCCCGGTGTAACTTCGGCCGGTAAACTGGAAGGAGGCGCTTCCCCGGCCTGTCCACCCGGTCGGCGCGTCCTCGGCCGCATGGCCCGGAGCGGCGCGGCCAGGCGATCGAATTGATCCTGATCGGCGAAGAAAGCCGCCAGCTCCGCGGCCAGGTCGAGGTGCCGCGCCAGCAATTGCTGCCGATCGGGTGCCTGGCCGGCTTCGGCCGCCTGGAGGTAGGCGGCGATGACTTCGTCGAGACGTTGTTCGCGCGCGACCGAATCGTCCGGCTCGGTGCTCATGCTTCATCCCCTTTCCTGAAGATGCTCGCGTAATTGCTTCAATCCGCGCCGCAGCAGCGAAGCGACGGCCGCCGGCGTGCGCGCGAGGTGCTGCGCAATCGCATCCAACGACCAGCCTTCACAGTGTTTCAAGACCAGTGCCTCCCGCTGGGGTTCCGGCAGCGCGGCCAATGCTTCGGCCAGGCGCAGCGACTGCTCATGACGCATGGCCTGCTGGCTGGGGGAAGACTGATCCGCGACCGCCCAGGCTTCCAGGCGCGCGGACGATTCGTCCAGGGCCGCTTCGAGCGAACGCTCCCGAGCCAGGTTGCGCTTGGCGCGGCCGTGATCGCGCACCAGGTCGGCCAGTGTGCGAGCCAGGATTTGCCGCAGCCAGGCGGCCAGCTCTGCCGGTTCCCGGCCGCGGAACTGGTCGAGCGCCTGATACGCTTTCAGCAAGGTCTGCTGCACCACGTCGGAGGCATCGCATTTGCCGCGCAGACGGGGATCCAGCTGCATCTGGGCGAGCAGATGCAGGTAGTCCCAGAAGCGCTCCAGGTCCAGGCGGTGCTCGTCGGGTCCCTGCGGCATGGCAGTCCTCTATAGGAATAGACGCCATCGGCGCCGCGATGGACCATGCGGAAGGAGGGATTTTGCGAGAATGGCTACTCAGGCAGATATAGGACGTCGCAGGATCTGAACGACCATGCCATAGGTCCCATTGGTCAAGTCGTGCAGGTCGTGTTCGATGTCTTCCAGAAAGCCCAGCTTGCTCGTCCAACGTCCATCGGGAAGTTGCCGTGCGGCATGGGTGGGGATCCCTGCGGCATCGGCGAATAGGGCAATCTTATCAAAGCCGGGTTCAGGGGCCTCGCTCGTGCCAGGAACATAACCGAGGGTGGCGAAGGCCGCCAGGAAGGCTGCCTGGGTCTCCTCCCGAGGAACCCCAGTGGGCCAGTAGATCGCATCATTGTCCGGGTCGTCGTCTGGCCACCACCAATGGCCCGGGTCGCCGGCAGCCCAGGCGATACAATTGTAATCTCGGCTTGGCGGGCTAGTGACGCGATACGTGGAGGCTCGCAGCTTGGGGAAGAACGATTCGATCTCGTCTACTATGTGTAGCCGTTCTCCCTAGCCCAGCGCAGCCATGCCGCAGCAACCTTGCGGATTTGTCCGCGGTCCTCCGGAGAGATGGGGTGAGCGCCGGTGATCACAGCGAGCGCTTTGGACAGATGGCCATCTTGGGTCTGTTCCAGGTCGCGGAACAAAAAGGGGAGCGCGGGCGGTCCAAGAGCGATCAGTTCCTGATAAGCTGGGTGGCCGGTGAGCTGCGGGCTCGAGGACAGAAGCGCGGTCTCAGCACGCCAGCAGTTAAGCAATCGGCAGACTCGTTGCTCCAGGCTCTCCGCAGTCGCAGGAACAGGGACCGGAGTCATGAAGACGCTCCTGGTAAGGTCGTTGTCCGAAGTCTGATTCCCATGATAGGAAATGCCGTCGCCGCTTGTCCAGGCGGATCCGCAAGCAGATCGAGCGCCTCGGAAGCCAAGTCTCATCGCCAAGGCTTAGCCGGCTCATCGAGGCCGTACGAGTCGCTCTCCTCGTGCCGCTTCCAGATGTCGAGCTTGCCGTCAGGCAGCTGTAAGGTCAACGCGTCTCTTGTGACCCCAACGATTTGCCCCAGGTCTTGCGCGTGCAGCCACTGTAGGCGGGGCAGTTGAATCCGGCCGAGGTTGGGGCCGCCCTGGACGAGCACGACGGGGAGCACGGCCTCCGAACCGCTGCGCCAGTCACAGACCAGTATCCCGTCCTTGACCTTCCACTTTCCGGCAAGGGAGTACAACTCGGGTCCCATCTCGGTGTTGTCCAATCGACGTTGTAGACAACTACGGTCGGGGTGGAAATCGACAATGTACAGGTAGTTCCACGGCGCGGGCCTTCGGCGCACCAACTGCCGAGGATGGACTGCTCTTGTGGCGAAAGCCCCGCCGCCAGATGGAACCACAGAACGGCAGCGAGCAGCACCGCCAACGTAGCAAAAAGCAGCGCCGGCCACGCCCAGCGCTGGTGCTCTCTGTTTCAATTAGCGCGCAAAGTAATGGACCGTCTTTCATTTCCTGCGCTGACGCGAACTACAAGTAAGTATGCACCCTCATCAAGATTTCCTTCAGTTTTGGCGGCGGGACGATCCCGCCAACTGAATGAATCGCGTCACGCGGAACCTTTTCAAACCAGTCGCAAACCGCTGCGGAACGCTCGCCGAGCTTTGTCACTCCTCGTCTATGAGGGTCCCAGGGTAGTTCAACGTGCGTCTCGGGTAACGGTTTGGGGAAGGTGGTTGTCACTACCACAACTAGAAATGGCTGACCTGGGGGAGTATCTGCCTCGGAACTGATGAGAATGGCTGGGCGCACTTTGGGATTGACCCCATTTTGATCGAGAAACTCTGCCCAAATAATGCGGCCCTGTACAAGTGATGCCACGCCCACGATCCTACGTCAGTCTGAGTTGTGCCGGTGTGCCCTTCGAGACACTTCACTGGGGGCAACTCTGTCCACCAATCTTTTCAGCTCAGCATAGGATGGCGTGAGATTCTTGACATCTCTCAATGCAAATAGATTCGCCAGCTCTTCCTCGAAACGGAGCGGTTCTTCATCCAGTTGGCAAAACTCCTGAATCTCCTCCTCCGTCAACCCCATCTGGCGCATCCAGCATTTGCGGACCTCCAATGCCAAGCATGCTCTTTGATCTACGGACGAGCCACGACGGCTAGCGGTTGACGACGTGGGCACCACGCGAGGGATTGGCTTATCGTCTTCGGCGGAGATATAGCATTCGATGCTGTGTCTTTGAGCAATGAGGGTAGTCATCAACATCCCCTTCGGCTCTTCTGATTGTTGTCAGATCCGCGCTGACTCCGGGGCCAAATGCAGTGTGACAGGACGGCCAAGTGGTTGATCGTCGACCCACATCTGTAGGACGTATTTGCCGGAAACTGGGAATGTGATTCCCTGAAGATGAATGGACAATCCCATTCCAACTATGTCGTCTGGACGATAACACCCGAGGTTCGGCGTAAAAGGGAAACTGATTTTGGGGGGGATGACTTCGCCATGGGGATCAACAATCTCCGCCCGAAACTGATACTCACGTGGACACTCTTCTGGTCTAATCAAAAGCTTGACCACTAGTGCGATTGCGGGGTGAGTGAACGGAAATACCTCACTGAAGAGGGTATCGAGGTCCCCGCTCAATACCGAGAGTTTTCCATCGGGTGAAAACTCTGCGGCGTGTGCAAAAAAGGCGTAAGACAGTTCCATGCGACCCCAAGCGGTCAGGTGCCACTCTTCGTCTCTGCATCGGCAAATCAGCCTATCGGACTCCAGCCAGCGATGCTAGAGAAAAGTCGTTTTGGTTGTTTGCACTCCAAGATCCCTAGACGTAATTCTATTGTTTGTAAGGCTTTGCGTCAAGACAAGTTCGCAAGTCCTTCAGCAATAGAGACTTCTGAAAACGTCAAAACGGGATGTCCCCTTGATTGGCGACATTCGGCGGCCAGTACTTTTACGCGACCAACGGCAAGGCGATCCCTGGCAGGAAGTTCCGTGCCTACTCCATTTCTGCGTCCTTGGGACAGTTTGCATCAGTAAGCAAACATACCCGACCCCTTTGTTCGCTCGCGTTGCCCAGGGTGGTCAGCTGGGCCTGAAGTATTTCGTCTATTCCCTAGCTCCTAAGGTTGAAACGAGCTATCCTGACCGACCTGCTGCTCCCGGAGAAGGTCAAACGGGACTTCGAGGATTCGTGCTGTTGCTCTGGCTTTCCGCTGCATTTAGACTCAGTTACCAAACAGCAGGGCTCTCGAACCGAACCGTGGGGCAGGTTTGTCCGCCCGTTCGAAGCTTGTTCGGAGAGCAACCACGCATGGCATCCTGGTTCGATTCCAGCATCCTTTGGCTGCACCCCCAGCGGACCCGCGTGCACCACGCCTGTCTCGTGGCCGTCGGTCTTGGCCTCTGGCTGGTCCTGGCCAGCGCTGCCTGGGCTGCGGCCGACTGGCTGCCCGCGGCGCTTCAGGTATTCGTGGGGAGCGTGCTGCTGGTGGCCCTCGCGGTACTGGCTCGCCGCAGCGGCTTGCGGCTCTTCGGTCCGGTCCTGCCCTACGATCTTGTTCGCAATGCCCGGCGCAACCGCTTCCTCCTCTACCGGATTTATGGCTACTTCGTCTTGATCCTGGTGACTTGCTTTTTCGTCGCCTGGGAAGTGGGCCAGCGGGACCAGCGGCTCAAGACCACCCACGAGATTGCCTCCTTCGCCGCCGCGTTTGACTACACCTTCCTGAGTCTGCAAATCGTGGCCGTGGCCCTCTTGACGCCCGCGTATCTCGGCGGCGTCATCGCCGAAGAGAAAGAACGGCGCACGCTGGAATACCTGCTGGCCACGGATCTCCGCAATAGTGAAATCGTCCTGAGCAAACTGGTCTCCCGCGTGGCCAATCTCCTGCTGATGCTCCTGACCGGACTGCCGGTCGTGGCCTTCGTGCAGTTCATGGGCGGCATTGATCCCGAGGTTGTCCTGGCCGGGTTTGCCGTCACGGCGATCACACTCAGCAGCCTGGCCAGCCTGAGCGTGTTGACCTCGGTGTACGCCCGCCGAGCCCGGGATGCGATCTTATACACCTACCTGGTGGCGGCCGGCTACCTATTGCTGTCCGGATTGGCGCCGCTCTATGCCGCCTGGGTGCCTGCCGTGTATGTGAGTCTGGGTTCGACAACGATCACGGCGGGTGAGGTAATCGATTGGTTCAGCACGGGCAATCTCCTGACACACTTCATCAACCTGGCCCGGAGCGCCGCCATGGGCATGTTGCCGTTGGGCATTCTCTGGAGTCACGTCGCGGACTATGCCGTCTTCCATGGGTTAGCCAGTCTGGTCTGTGTGACCTGGTCGGTGACGCGTCTGCGAGCGGTCTTCCTCAAGCAAGCCTCCGGCGCCACCGTTCGGCCGACGCGCCGCTGGCGCCGCCGACGCCGCCCCGTGGGGTCCTGGCCCATGGTGTGGAAAGAGCTTGCGGTGGAAGGCGGCCTGCGCCTGCGCTGGTATGCTTGGCTGCCTTTGTTGCTATTCTTTGGGGCTAGCTTCTTGCCTCTGCTGGAAATCTACTCCCCCTTCTGGAATCGGCGGCAGCGCCTGGTCTTTGTGGATAACTGGTCCCAGATCATGGGGGCGCTGGTGGCGTGTCTGCTGCTGGCGGGCGTGGCCGTGCGGGCAGCGAGCGCCATCAGCGGCGAGCGCGATCGGCACACTCTCGATAGTCTGCTCACGAGCCCTCTGGAGAGTTCTGCCATCCTTTTCGCGAAGTGGCTGGGGAGTCTGCTAAGCGTCCGCTGGGGTTGGCTGTGGCTGGGGTTGGTCTGGGGAACGGGTGTCGTCCTGGGCAGCTTGCACCCCTTGGCGGTGTTCCTGATGATCGGGGCCTGGTGTGTCTATGCCGCACTCCTGGCGATCATCGGCTTATGGTTCTCGCTTATCTGCTCGACCAGCTTACGGGCCATGGCGAGCACACTCTTCAGCACCGCGGCCTTGGGCGTGGGGTTGCTGCCGCTACCGCTCGATTACCTGATCCCGAATCAAGGAAACGCTCTGGGTGAATGGCTCCAGCGGTTCCAGATGGGACTGACGCCAGCCTTGGCGTTCGGGAAGCTGTTACCCTTTTACCGGGCCATCCCCGTGGTGAGGGACTTATACAGGAAAGAACCCTGGGAGGTGCGGATGGCACTTCTGGGAGTGGCGAGCTGGCTGGCCGCGGCCGTGGTCCTGTGGATCGTCACCGAACGGCGGTTCCGGAAGATGGCCGGCCGGCAAACGGTAAGGCGACCGGAGCAAGCAGCAGGTCCACAGTCGGTCGACACGCCACGGGTCGGGCAGGTGCCCTCCACCTGACCGGGGCCTGACAGCCCTTGGCCCCGAAGTGATCTCCCCAGGTCGGCGAGATTCCGTCGGCGCTTGCTATCCCAGCCGATGTGGTGTAATCTCTCCTTATCTGTCCAGTACGCGACGTAGACCTTCCTGTCAAAGGCGCCAGGGGCCAGCCCAAGAGAAAAGGCATGTACCCTCAAGACGCCGATCAGTGGATTGCCGTTCTCAAAATGGCTTGGGAAAAGCTCGCAACCAAGCCCGCTCCTCGACTCTGGGCCTCCCCGTGCCTCCGGCATCGGGGCTGCGTCTGGGTAGCTATCGGGAGCCGGGTCGAGCATTTTCAGTGGCAGCAGACGGAGCCGGCTGAACTGGCAGAGGACTTCATGGCGAGCTTGCCCTGAGTCCACCGGCTGCGGTTTCCCCGGTAATAGCCTGCTTATCACCGCCTGGACAATCGGCGCCTTCAGCTGGCCCTCCGTTCTGTGCAGGAAGAGCTGCGCGCCGTTCAGGAAGAAGTACAACCGCTCATGCAAGGCACTACCTAGTGCAGGCGCAACAGACCTGTTGTGCGAGGGCGGACTGGGTTCTTTACCGCGAAGCGGTTCCACAACACAGCCCAGGGTCGCGCAGCGCACCCTGGGGGGGGACCGCCGTACCCCGGTTCCACCCTGTAAGGGTGGGACAAGCAGTGTCGCCCCGGCCCGATTTGTACCACCCTTACAGGGTGG
>JBGQLF010000171.1:0-11099 GCA_041499985.1 Gemmataceae bacterium | reverse complement strand
GGTTGGGGTGGCAGGGCGAGGGTTAGCAACACCTTGTATCCTGGCCGGAGAGCCTTTGCTGATTCAAGCTATTTTTAAGGTAGACAAAAAAGAGCCAGAGATCACGGAAAGTGCAGTAAAGGGGAAACCCATCCAAAAAGGTTGGTGAGTGGGAAGTGGTAGCGTGGTAAAGTGGTGTTTAGGACCTACCGCTCACCACCTCGGATCTCATTTCTGCTTTTCGAATTGCAGCGCTTCTTCAACGTCCTTGACCAGATCGGGATCGCGCTGGCGTAGCTGGGCCACAAAACGGCTAGCCTCGACCCGCGGACAGGAAAGGGCGTAACGCACGATGGCCCGGCGCTGAATCGGCGCCTCGAACTCTTTTTTGCCGTACAGAGCCAGGACTTCGCCTGTCAGGTCCCAGAGCTGCCAGCGCCGCAGGTCTTCGATGGCCAGGTCCGCCAGATCGCTTTGGCCAAGGAGCACCGCCAGTCCACGCAGAATTTCGCGCCGGCTGTCCTCGGGCTTCCAACCGTGATAGAACCGCAGCGTGCCCAGCACGGCAAAACGCTCGGTGAACGGACGCCGGCTATCGCGGAGCAGCGCCAAGGCCAGGTCCCAGCCTTCGCGTGGCCGCAGTTGGATGTAGCCGCTCAACAGTCCTCCGAGAGCCGGGGCGGTGCGCTCCGTGGTGGCTCTCTGGAGCAGCGCCTGCAACACGGCCGCATCCCGGTCGCTACCGCAGGCTCCGAGCAGAAACCCATACAGGCTCAGGTGCTGGGCCGGCGTGCGGGGATCTTCAATCCACGTGCGCAGCTTCTCGGCGGAGAGCTTGCCGGCGACCTGGCCGATCTCCTGATCGGTCGCCTTGGCGAACTCGAGGTAGGCGTCGTTGGCCACTTCGGGATCCCGATGCTCCAGGTAGCCGAAGAAATACAGCAAGGTCTGCGTGCGATCCTTGGGATCGAGAGCCAGGGCGCCCTTGAGATAGTCGGCGACCGCGGCCGACTGCACCGGCATGCCGCGGTACGGGTCCAATTTGCCATTGAAAATATCGCAAAAGACCAGGAACTTCGGCGGGTTCTTGGGATCGAACGGAACGTAGCGCGGCAAGGAGACAAGCTTCTTGTCGCCCAGGAACGGGTCGGCTTTCAGGACGGCCTCGATGCGGAGATCGGTACTGCCGCCGACCGCCCCGGCGTCGTTGCCGGCGTTCAGGCGTGGATTCAGCAGCGTGCCGTACAGCACCAGTTTCGCCTGGGCGGCATCCTGGCGCCAGGTGGCGCTTTGCTGGCCGCCGCAGAGGCTACACGCCAGGGCAGGGGCCCCCGCGACGCACAAGGCTCCCAGCACCACGCCGATCCAACGCATCATGCGGATCTCCTGAAACAGTCTGAAGCGCTCGCAAGGAAGACGACTTGCCTCGCTAGCGCTTCGGGCTAGTAGTTGGACGTGTGACGAACTTGATCTCGTTTAGCCGCGCGCCTCGGGCGAGCGCGGGCGCCGCGCTCGCCCGAGGCTCGCGGCTAAACGGTGGCTACGACGTCTTGCCCGTTTCCAGCTTGAGCAGTTCTTCGGTATCCTTGACCGCTTCCGGATCCCGCTTGCGCTGATCTTCGACGAACGCGGCCGCTTTCTGATTGGGGCAGCTCAAAGCATAGCGCAGGATGGAGCGGCGCACGATGGGGATATCGTGCGATTTCTTGCCGCTCAGCGCCAGGATGCGCTCGGCCACTTCCCAGCGGCCCCACTTGCGCAAATCCTCAATGGCCAGATCGGCGATATCGTTCTGATCCAGCAGCTGGCAGATCCCTTCGACGAGTTCCTTCTTGTCCAGGACATCCGGCCGGGATTCCCAGAAGAACCGGACCGCACGCAGGCCCGCGTAGCGCAGCATGAATTCCTTGGCCGGATCCTTCAGGATCTCCTGGAGATGAGCCCACCCTTCCTTGGGTTTCAGCATCGCATAGCCGGCCAGGATGCCATCGACGCCGGTGCTGACGCGCTTCTGCGGATCGTCGAGCATTTGCCGCAGCAGTTCGGCATGCCTTTCCTTGCCGCAGTGGCCGAGCATCGATGCATAGAGACCGTAGCGGAAGGCCGGTGTGTTCGGATCCTGCAACCACTTGGCGATCTTGTCGGCCGGCAGGTCCTTGGCCATGTCGCGGTAGTCTTTGTAATCGGCGTTGCCGAACTCCTTGTAGGCATCGTTGGAGACTTCCAAATCGGGATTATCAAGGTAATCAAAGAAGTAGCGCAGCCGGGCGTTGACATCCTTGTCCTTGACGTTCAACGCTCCCGTCAAGTACTTGACAATATCGCTGTCGGCCTGCACCGGCACACCGCGATAGGGATCGACCTTGCCTTTGAAGACATCGCAGAAGATCAAGAACTTGGCCTTGTTGTCCTTGTCGGTGGGCACATAGCGGGGCAGGGTGAGTACTTTCTTGTCGCCGAGGATTTCATGTTTCTTGACGACGCCCTCGATGACGAGATCAGTGGACCCGTCGCCGAGGTTGGGGTCCAGCTTGGCGTTGGTCAGGGTGCCGAACAGCACCATGCTGGCCTGGTTGACATCGGCGGTCAGGGTTTGTCCCTGCATGCTACAAAACGGACACGCGGGAGCCGGAGCCGAGATGGAACCCAGAGCCAAGACGGCGATCCCCAGCAGAAGCAAACGGCGCAACGATGTGCCTGCCATCGGCGGGCCTCCTTGTGGTGTGGCGGTTCCGACGGAGCCAAACGGGGTCAACAGCCCAATGCCCAGCGTCAGTACGAAGGTATTATGGCGCCCTCGGTGGGGTCGGGGCAAGTAGGAAGTTGGTCCGAGGACGGACTCCATGTTACAATGAGTTCGTTTCCGTCAACGCAGAAGCAGGATCGGGAGCGTGTGCAGCGCGGAAGGGGTGAAGCAATGAGGGACGTGGCAACGAAGGCCGCTGCGGAAGTGGAGGCGATGCACGCCGTTTATCGCCAGGGAGGCGAGGAGCGCCAGATGGCACCCCACGTTGTGTACGCGGACGCGCATTGCCCCCATCCAGGCTGTGGGGAACGGCTCCAGGCCATCGACTTCCGCCTAGAGGCCCACGGGCGCGCGGTCCACGACCCCCTTGTGCGCGCCTGGTGGAAGGACACAGGCTTCGCGGGCCGTTGTCCTCGGTGTGGCGGTTGGATCCATTTCACCATTCGTGGCAAGCGGGCGCTCACCGCGGCGGAGGCAGCGCAACTTCCCCAGCTTCCGGACAACTGGCACAGCGTCGCGACCATTTTGTAATCCTAGTTTCAGGCTTCCAGCTCCGCCAGCAGCTTCGCGACGATCTGCCAGGGACGCTGGGCCTGCGCCGGCAGGTTGGACTGCAACGCATCCAGGTAGCGGTGCGAGCGCTGGAACACGCGGGCACGCTGCGGACCAGAAAGGTGCACCGAATCCATCAGATTGTCGAACACATCGGCGAGCTTACATGTCTTGACCTGCCAGGTCGCCTGTTTCAGTTGCGTGACGTAGGCCTCCTCGCGCGTCTCATCCGGCTGGCGCTTGTCCTTGGAAAGGGCCGCAACCCAGACGGCCACGTCTTCGCCGAAGTGCTCCCGAATGTCATCGAAGTCGGTGGTGGTGTCTTCCACCGTGTCGTGCAAGACCGCCGCCGTCAGCAGCTGCGGATCGTCCAGGCCGAAGACGTGGCGCGCAATGAAGCAGACCCGGAAAACGTGGCTGGCGTAGGGCGTCTGGTTATCCTTGCGGAGCTGGCCGTGATGGGCGCGGGCGGCAAAAGCAATCGCTTCCAGCACCGGCCGATAGGTGCTCTCCACGGACTCCGCCATCGCGCCCTCCTCGGAGTGCCCGCCGTCATTGCACATACGGATTGGAATCGGCCACGGCTGACTGGATCTGCTCGCGCGAAGGCACTAGCAAGACCGAGACATATTCCTCGCGGTCCTTCCGCTTGCGAAACTGGATCTTGCCGGTGACATTCACCCATTGCAGCGCCTTGATATCACTGATGCTTTCTGGGGACTCGGGATTGAGCATGATCACCACGTTGAGCGGCACCGCGTCCGCGGCACAGCAGGTGATCTTGAACCGCACCAGGCTGAACATCTTGTCGCTGCCGCTAGGCATGAACTGGCCCTTGATGCGGGCAAATTTGCCTTCATAGCCTTGCCGCGAAGCCGGCGTGTACGCGGCCCGCTCCAGCTCCTTGAATTCCAGGTTGACCACGTCCACCTTTTCGCCCTGGACCACATCAAAGGTGCCGGCTTCCACGCCGACCTTCATCCCCCGTTCGTAGTAGGTGGAGCTGAAGCCGGAGTTCGGTAAATTCAGGAAGTAAAGCACGACGGGCAACATCAGGATAATGTAGCGCCACGGGTTGGAGCCGTGCTCGTGCCCGTGTGCATCGCCGGCCGTATGGACGTGGTCATGCGCATGCCCGTGCTCGTGATCATGGTCGTGTGCATGCCCGTGCTCGTGATCATGGTCGTGGTGATGATGCTCATGATCGTGGTGCTCATGCTCGTGATGATGTTCATGATCGTGGTCGTGATGGTGGTCCGGGGCAGCTTGCAAGTTGCCCGCGGCTCGCCACAGCGACACCGCTCGTACGGCGACCAGGAGCAGGAGCACGACGCCGCCCCAGAAGACGTACACATGGAAGGTCGGCGCCAGAACCCACTTCAGCTTATCTTGCCACCACATCATGACGGCGACGCCGCCCAGCGCGCCGCAGATCCCGACCATGAACAGCTGTTCCAGGTAATACGTGCTGCTGTCCTCTTCATGGGTATGAACGTGGGCCATGCGTTTATCTCCTTCATCGAGCGCTGTTGGAAAACCCGCCCGCCGTCATGATCCCGTGGTGACTAAGAACTTCCGCCCGGCGTCGCCGCGGGACCATAGGCCTCCCAAAGGTAGTGCATGAGGAGAGAATACAGGAACACTTGCACCACCACGGAAACGATAATCGTCCAGATCAAACGGGGGCGAAACACGCGTGTATACATCATGTAGAGTTTGAAATCGAGCATCGGCCCGAGCACCAGGAAGGCCAGCTTGGCGGCGGGCAACATGGTGATGAAACTGGCGGCGACAAAGGCATCGGCCTCGCTGCACAGGCAGAGGATGATCGCCATCGCCATCATCATCAGGATGGCCCGCACCGGATATTCCCCGGACAGCTGGGCGATGTCGTCCTGCGTCAACATCTGCCGGACGAATGCCGCCAAGAGCGCCCCAAGGATCAGGAACACGGTGATGTCCACAAAATCGTGTAGGGCCGTTTCGGAGATCTTGCCCAGACGTTGCCAGGCGGAGGCCCGCTTGGGGGTTGCCTCTTCGTCCTCGTCGTCCTCCGCGCCGGCAACTTCTTGTTGCTTTCCCTTCGGCAGTCCCGCCAGGCTGGGTGGCATCGCCAGGGGCGCCAGAAGGTTGGCGGCGCCATACTTGCGGTACTGGCGCTCGACAATGAGGGCCGTGCCGCAAGCGACCAGGTAGCCGAACACGACCCGGAAGACGACCATCCACGGCAGGCCGCCGTCGCCGCCCATGACCGCAACGGAATGCAGCGAGAAGGCGACGTAGGTGCTGCCCATGACCACGACATTGATGATCGGTCCGGCCAGCACGTAGGCGACGCAGCAGCTCAACGGCAGCCCCTTGCGGAGTAGGCGGCGCATCACCGGGATGATGCCGCACTCGCACATGGGAAAGACCAGTCCGAGCAGGCCGCTTAGCGCAATCGCCAGGCCGCGGTTGCGCGGAATCACCTTGGCCACCATCTGCTGGGGCACCAACTCTTCGAGAATCCCCGCGATCACCGAACCCAGAATGATGAAGGGCAGAGCCTCATACAACACGCTGGTGAAGATGACGATGAAGTCGCGCACATGGTTGTAGAGGACGTTTTCCACGGTAGGGCACGTTGACAAGTGATCAGGTTTAGAAGCCGTAGGGGCGGGATAACCCCGCCCCTACTACGTTGGACCCACTAGGAACAGTTCAGAAGCTTGGGCGCATTTGCAGCAGTTTTTCACGGGCAACTGCTAAGCCCCGGTTATGCCGCCTGGCGCCCCCGAACCCAGGGGCTTACCACCATCGACACGAAGAACAACAGTACGCTCACCACGACGATCGTGCCGGACGCTCCGAAATAGATCGGCTTAGCCTGCCCGCTCACTGGCAAGCCCACTTCCCAGCTCAGGACAAGCCCCGTGACGCCGACAAACAAGCACAAGCCAATCGTCCACCAGAACAGCTGGCGCATATTACGGGCCAGGTTGCCGGCAGTGGCGGCCGGCACGATCAGGAGCGCATTGATGAGCAAGGCCCCAACGATCTTCAGACACAAATTCACGATCAGCGCCAGCAGCACAATGAACAGGTAATTGCACAGCCGGACCGGAATGTTCCGCGATCGGGCCAGGCTGGGGTTGAAACTGGTGAACACGAGGCGGTTATACATCCACGCCAGCACCCCGGCCGTGACCAGGGCAAGCAGGAACAGGTGGATCAGGTCGTCGGCCTCCACGGTGATCAGATCGCCGAAGAGGAAGTTTTCCGGGTTGAAAAAGCTGCGTGTGTTCACTGCCTTGAAGAGCATGGCCCCGAAGCCCGTGGCTCCCGCGAAGAAGACGCCGATGACGGTGTCGCTGGCCAGGGCCGTCTTCTCGCGCACGTACGCAATGGACACGCCGATGAGGATGCCGAAGAGGATCATGACCAGGGTGACCCACTCATAAAACGCCTTCGCTTCGCTGATGCCGGCAAACAGTGTCAGTAGGAATCCCAAGGCGACGCCAGCAAAGGCACAGTGGGCCAGGGCGTCGCTGTAAAACGCCATGCGATTGCCGACGACGAGGGAGCTGACCGCCCCACAGATCAGGCTGACCAGAAGGACCGCCAACAAGCCGGTCACGTTGGAGATCATGCTGAAAAAGGTGTAGTCGGGGAACAAGCGCGTGAATGCCTCGATCCCCTCGCTCAACCAGGTGGCCAGCATCGCCGAGTCCCTCGCAGCGTTGTCGAGAAAACTGTCGCTCAAATGGCGGTCGTGTCTTATCATCATACCACGCTTGGCCACCAAGAATAGCACCAGGACCGATTTCATGACGCCCGACGCCAAAGACACGAAGGACACTGCACGGCTGCCTGATCTTACTGCGCTCCCGGCGCTACGGCCCACGGCCACGCGCTACCTCTTTCTGATCTACGCCGCCGCGCTGTCGCTCATCCTCTATCTGGATCGCATCTGCATTGCCGAGTCGGCAGGGGCCATTGCGCAGGAGCTCAGCCTGGGCGATGTGCAGCGCGGTTGGATGTTCACGGCCTTCACCCTGGGCTACATGCTTTTCGAGGTGCCCAGCGGCGCCTGGGGCGACCGCTACGGCCCCAAGCGGGTGCTGTGCCGGATCGTCCTGTGTTGGTCGCTGTTCACGGTTCTGACCGGCTGCATCGGGCGGTTCACGCTCGACAGCGGCCAGCGCTTTTCTCTACCCGGCTTCTCGATCGAGGTGCCGCTGTTGTTCGACGGTTTCCTCCTGTTGTTGCTGGTGCGCTTTCTCTTCGGAGCCGGCGAGGCGGGGGCCTATCCCAACCTGGCCAAGTGCTCGGCACGGTGGTTTCCGCTGCGCGAGCGGGGCCTGGCCCAGGGCGTGGTGGCGACCGCGGGTCGGCTGGGCGGTGGCATTTCCTCGGCCGTGACCATTGCCGTGACCGCCTGGGTCAATGAGCATCTCTGGCCTGGCATGGGCTGGCGGGTTACGTTTTGGTTGTTCGGCGTGGTGGGCGTGGTCTGGGTCGTGTTCTTCGCCCGCTGGTTCCGCAACACCCCGGCCGAACATCCCGCGGTGAATGCCGCGGAGCTGGCGCTCATCAATGGCAATGAGGATCAAAAAGCGCTGATCGAAAAGCTTGACAAGAACTCTGCCAAGACTGCTTCTCCATCCTCGGATCATCCGACCGACACTCCCTGGCGCAGCATGCTGACGAGCACGAACCTGTGGGCCTTTTCGGGGATGGCGTTTTGCAGTGCGTTCGTTGTCTACCTGTATTTCACGCGCTTTCCCGAGTACCTCGCCGATCGTCACCAGGTGGACAAACAAACCTGGGGCTGGGTCGCGGGCCTGCCCATGATCTGTGGCGCCGTTGGCTGCACCCTCGGCGGAGTGCTGACCGATCTGCTGGTCCAGCGTACCGGCAGCCGGCGCTGGGGTCGGCGGATCATGGGCCTGGCAGGGAAGGGGGGAGGCGCTCTGCTGCTCCTGGCCGGTGCTAGTGTGAAGGATCCGGTGGCAGCCGTGCTGCTGATCTCGCTGTCGGCGTTCACCAGCGACCTGGCTTTGGCCGCCCACTGGGCGGTTTGTACCGACACGGGCGGGCGGTTTGTCGCCACCGTCTTTGGCATCATGAACATGGTGGCCGCGATGGGAGCGGCTCTGTCACCGGTGCTGACGGGCTACCTGCTCAAATGGTTGTCGCCGCGCAATGCGGAGGGAGCGTTCGACGCCGTAGCGCGGGCGCAGGCGTGGGACTGGGTGCTGTACCTGTTCGCGGCCATGTTGGCGGTCAGTGCGCTGTGCTGGGTGCGCATTGACGCGGAGGAATCGATGGTTGGCGAGTAGTTGGCAGAGGCGAAGGGCCTGCTCAGGGGATGCCGCTCGACGGTGGCGGTATGGCGGATGTGGGATCAACGTAGATGCGTTGAATGTGGGTGGGGTGCAGGTGATCGAAGTCCTTGTCGGTGGTGAGCAGCGTGGCGCCGCTCACTTTCGCCACGGCCGCGATCCAGAGATCGTTTTGACCCAGGTTCCGGGCGCCGGCGCGATGGGCCCGCGAGGCCAGATCAATGTCCACGTAGGCTTGAACAACGCCGGCGCGACTCAGGTCCCAGATATCTGACCAGAATAGGAGTCGTTCCATGGTTTGCAATTTGCGCGGGCCCCAGCCCAGCCGGGCAGCCAGCGATCGGATCTCTCCGGCGGAAACAATGCATAACAACGGTCGGTCTGGTGGCTGCAATGGCTGGTACGTCGCCTCGATATAGCGGCCCAATTGGCCATTGCGAATCACGGCCAGAAGAATACTCGTGTCCAACTGATAAAGCGGAGCGAGCATTAATCCATTTCCTTGAGAGCCTTCAGAAGTTCTTCATCGGTCTCGTCTCCCGGCCACTCACCGACGATTTCTGCCAGGCTCGACGGCCGCGGCGTTGGCTCTTCCGGCGGCAGTTCCGAAGGAAATCGTGGGATAGGCAGCCATCTCCAGGCCTCGGATTCCTCCTCGCCAGGCCGCCACCGATCGACCTCGACCCGTTCCAAGCGCCCCGTCGGCAGCCAGACTCCCATCCCGCTAATGAACACTTCCTTGCCGAGCAGTGCCTCCAGGGTGTTGATATCGCCCTCGACGAGCACGCAGGGAACCGGCTGCTCATTCCTCAGCCGGAGTGTAAACTGGCGCGTGCTGGGTGGGATGGCCTCGAGCAGGCCAACCACTTGCACGATCTGCCGTAGCGATTTCGTATCCTCGAGTGGCTGTTCCATGGTCACCCCCAGTTTGTCTGATTCGTCACTTGACCCCCGTCTGTATTCTGGCCTTTCCGGACCTGGCAAACAAGCCAGTGACTCGATTCCCTGTCCTGCCTGACTCGCTGGCGCTGGGGAAGGAACGTGACCCTGGAGCTGGAGATCTCCGTGGGCAGCCACCACTGCGGGCCGCGCTGGCTGCGGACTACGCTCCTGCAAAGCCGCCAGTAGCCGATACATCAGCGCCATCGCCTCGCTCGCTTCTGGCTCCGTCATGATCAACGGCGGAGCAATACGCAGGACTTTCTTCACCAGCGGCCCCAGCAAGTGAATGCCGTCACCGCCGTCGCCACGATAACACGCCAGCACCGCGGCGTTGGCCCACTCCACGGCGCTACGGCCCGCGTGCTCGCGCAGCTCCACGCCCCAGACCATGCCGCCCTGTTCGCCACGCACCTGGGCCACGAACGGCAGTTCCTTCAGTCGGATCAGCCCTTCCTCGATGACGGCAGAAGCCCGCCGGCACACGGCCAACACATCGCGCGCTGCGAACTCGTCGAGCGTGGCCAGCACGGCGGCGCAGCAAAGCGGGTTGGCACTCCAGGTGTCGGAGCCTTCGCCATAATCGAGGGCCGCGAACAGATCGGTCCGGCCCACGGCCGCGGCCACGGGGACGCCGTTGCCCAGCCCCTTGCCCAGGACCACGATGTCGGGTTCGAGGCCATACGTCTCGTAGGCGAACAGGCTGCCCGTACGGCCGAAGTTCGACTGGACTTCGTCGAGGATGAAGACGAGGTCGTGCTCACGGCAGAACGTTTGCAGCAATTGCAGATATTCCTTGGGCGGATGGAACGAGCCGCCGCCGCCCAGGTACGGCTCGGTGATCAGGACGCTCAGGCGCCGGCCGAACTGGTAGCGTAACGCTTCCAGCTCACGGCGATAGGCAGTCGGATCGAAGGGTTGGCCTCGCTGGCTGACGTCGACACACTCAGCCATGGGGAAACTGAGGAAGCGCACGCGCGGATCCCGGTCGTGGTCGGTCTCGCAGCCCGTGACGGCACCGGCCAAGCCTTTCTTGCCGTGGAAGCCATAGCGCGTGGCCAGGATCATGTCGCGCGCGGGATCGCGTGCCAGCGCCGCCCACAACGCTTTCTGGATCGCCTCGGAACCGGAGGCGGCCCAGAGCACCTGTTCCAAACGCCGGCCGCCGGGTCGGCCCTGGAGCAGAGCGGTGAGACGCTGGCTGGCCTCGATCTCGACGGCGGTAACGGCGTTGTACGCGGTCATCGGCAGGGCCGGGAAGAAGTCGGCGGCCTGGCCGTTGTCGCCCTCGCCTTTCCGCTCCCAGGCTGCGGGGGACCAGCCCATGTAGTCGGTATAGCGTTTCATCCACGTCTTGGGATTGTGTCCCAGGTTGGCGACGAGCACGCCGGAAGAGAAGTCGTAGAGCCGGCGGCCTTCCGGAGTCCAGTGGTAGATGCCGGCACTGCGCGCGAGCACGGCCTGCGTCGGCGTGTAGGTCCGCAGACAGCGGGGCTCGTAGTGTGTGAGCTGTTCACGGACAGGGTTGGAAGAAGATTCGTGCGGATGGTGTAGGGGGG